>JBFOLV010000001.1:0-3425 GCA_040830325.1 Kordiimonas sp.
AGTCAGCACTAAAAAAGGCGCCGTTGGGGTTGTGGTTACGGCATTTGAAGCTTCCGTCAGGCGCCAGAACATCCGCGCGCTCGTCTGTGCCGGGGTGGAATATATACTCCTCCGAGCAGGAGAGGAAATCCCTGTCAGAATTTCTCAGCCTTTTTTCCTCGGTGTATTCTGCGGCAAACGCGACCCAACCTTTATCGAATGTTTTCCCGTAATTGCCAGAAATGTAAAATTGTTCGCCCCCGCCCGCAAACGGTATGTTGCCGTTGACGTTGATGGCGCCGCCGTCATAGTTTTTCCTTGTAACACCATTCACCACGCCTGCGATTGCGTCTGCTCCAAACACAGATGAAGAGCCATCTTTAATGATTTCTACGTTGGCGATGGCGCTGCCAGGCAAAACGTTTAGATCAACGGAACCAATACGGCCTTGCACACCCGCAGGGGATAGTCGACGGCCATCCAACACGATGAGTGAGCGCTGCGTACCCAATCCGCGTAAGGATAAGCCATTAGCGCCAGCGCCTCCATTTGAAACAGTGCCGCCGGGGGCCGTTGCACCAAGCTGTTGGTTTATTTGGAACGAGCCGGTTGCGAGGGATGAGCTGCGTACAATAGAGGTAGCCGTGTAGTCTCCAACTAGGTTCGCTTTTTCGGGGCTTAGGACCTGTACTGGAGCAACGCCTGCGAAGGATTTGTTCTTTAGGCGTGTTCCAGAGATAACGATTTCTTCTGTTTCAATCTCTTCATTGGAGGAAGTTTCTGCGGTTTCGGTGGCTTCCTCCTGAGCGTATGCTGCGTTGCCTGTTAAATCTGCGAACGCAGCAATTGATAGGGCACCCACACAGGCAAATGCAACGCCGGATACTGTGTCGAGCAGGTATCTGCGTAGCGTTGAGTTCTTGAGGCTAGGTTGCCCGATAGCGGCCATCTCTTGTTCGGTTCTCTCTAACTGGTTTGCCAATTTAATTCCCCCTGATCCATTTAACTATCTTGTTTGATGAATTGCTTGCTGGTTATCCATGCCATTGAACCTCGGTAGGCCCCTGGAATGCTCCCCCAACATTCTTGATGTTGGACCCGTTAGGGCCGACGTTGGCCCTGCAAGTCAAAGCATGGAAATTTTATTTCTCAGGCGTAGCACAGCAGTTTTCAGAAAAACTATGATGGCAAATTTAATAGTCTTGAGAGCCGCAATATGTCGCGAGAGCGTTAGGATGCAAGGTTGATAGGCCAAAACATAAGGGCATTGAGTTGCAACCGATACCCGGAAGAGGCTACCATTCCTTTATTGAACTGGAGCGTTTCGCTGGCCTAGCTATGGGACTTTCGATAGTCCATTGGAGCAACCCCTACCTCTTTTTTGAAGGAGCTGTTGAATGTGGAGGCGGACTTGAATCCTACATCCATTGCAATGGTTAAAATTGTCAGGGATGGCTCTTCCCTCAGAAGCCTTTTGGCCTCTTCAATACGGTATTTTTTTATGTAGTTTTTGAAACTGGTATTGAGGTTGTGGTTCAAAATCTCGGATAACTGGTGGGTGGTAAGGGATAGCTTATCTGCTAGGGCTGGTAGTGTCAGGTTTTCATCCAAGTATACTTTTTGAACAAGCATCAGGTTTTGTAGTTGATTGAGAACATAGTCGGTATCAATATTTGCAAGTTGGCTCTTTTTGTATTTGGCGTAGGAAATATTGTCAGTAACTGTTGTTAGGAAGCTCGGGTATTTTTGGTTAACCAAATAAATACTAACGATCCAGCAAGTATAAAAAACGGCTACACCTTCCTGCAGGATATCGATGTCATAGAATTGATAAAAAATAACACATAGCAGTGTGATGGAGAAACACACGATAAAGCCCAGGGCAGTTAATATCGTCGGGTTGCCGATTAATAAATTGCGTTTGAATAGGGGGATAACGGTTCTAAGGGGAAGAAGAATGTATATGAGAGTCGATACAAAGATTATGACGACTAAATTGTTTGGAAATGTCTCCCACAGTGCTGATTTCCCTGACGAATAATCAAGTTGAATAGCCTGTTGTTCTGTCGGCGTAAGGTCAAGATATGGTTTTAGAACCAAGACTGTAATTGCCGTTGGTATGAAGTGAACTAGGTGTTTTTTTGTTGCTGTGAAAGGCGGATTTAGTACCCGCATAAAAAACAAATAGAAAAATGGTCCCAGTAGTGTGAACAGCGGTATTTGCATTGCAACAAGAACAGGTTGCTCGAAGAAATACTCTTCTTTTTGGCTAAATGTAATGAGATGAATTAGACCCAAGCAATATAAAAGGCTGGCCGCCAGATAATTTCGGTTACCGTTTTTCGGCCGAATTAGTTGGCCCGTTGCCAGAATAAGGGCGAGTGCGCCCCCCAAAAATATCAGGTTATTGATCAATTCTACATCTCTACTGCATTTACACTTTTCTTCGTCAATCCAGCCCCCAAAAAACCACCATCTACAGCCAAAGTGTGTCCATTAACATAGGACGCTTCGTCACTGGCTAAAAACAATGCCGCTGCCGCTGTTTCAAATGGTGTACCATAACGGCCAGCCGGAATGGCATCTGTATAAATTTGACGGGTTCTTGCAGTGTGCATTTTGCTCACTAGTTCTGTCTCAATTGCACCGGGAGCGATGCTATTCACCGTAATGTTATAAGGAGCAAGCTCGACCGCCATGACTTTGGTCAGGCTGACAACGCCTCCTTTCGCTGCACCGTATGCCGCGCGGTTGTATCCACCTCTCACGCCAGCCGTAGAGGACAGAGTGATGATACGGCCGTGGTTATTTTTGAGCATGGCACGTGCGGCAGCTCTACAGCATAAAAAAGTACCTGTGAGATCAATATCAATAATGCGGTTCCATTCGTCGATAGAGGTTTCCAAGAAAGGTTTTTCAATACCAATACCGGCACAGTGCACCAGGATATCAATCTGTTTAAAGTGTTGTTCTGCAGTGGCAATCATATTTTCTACAGAAGTAGGGTCACTGACGTCTACTTCTGCGGCAAGCGCGGCTGCTTTATTGTCCTGTCTGGCATTGGTTTCATTGACAGAGTGTGCCACTTTTTTTCGATCATGGCTAATGTCTGCGATCACCACGTTGGCCCCTGCATGTGCCATTTGAGTGGCGACTTCACGGCCAATGCCGCTTGCTCCGCCGGTTATTACCGCAGTGCGGTTGGTGAAATCATAGTTTTGCGTGTTTGGTTTCACTGCGTATCCCCAATTGGGCGCCAATCTCGGGCGCTAGTGTTTTGTTTTGATAAGATGTGTAGAGCCAACAGCCGATTGTTGAACGGCGGCTTTCTTTTGCTTGATTTGAATGTACTTCTGATCTCGCCAGCGCCGAGCCAGATGACCATAGTAGGGCGAAAGATAGTTTCCAGAGATACCCGGTGCGATCATGAAACGATTGTTGTTGAA
>JBFOLV010000002.1:0-2434 GCA_040830325.1 Kordiimonas sp.
CACCAACTATGTCAAACCGAAGTTGCAAAAAGTACTAAATCCAAAGGATACACCTGATAATCTTTGGCATAAGTGCAAAAATTGCGGCCAGATGATCTTCCAAAAAGAATTTGTCGCGAACCGCTGGGTTTGTGCGCACTGTGAGCATCATGACCGCGTACCGGCAAAAGACCGTCTGGACATGATCTTCGACAATCACACATATGAACTTTTGGCTTTACCAGAAGTGAAGATTGACCCGCTGAAGTTCCGCGACACAAAAAAATACACTGATCGTATGAAAATCGCCCGAAACAATACTGGCGAAATCGATGCGATTAAAGTTGGTACTGGTAACATCAATGGCCAAAAAGCTGTTGTTGGTGTGCAGAACTTTTTCTTCATGGGCGGCTCAATGGGCATGGCCGTGGGTCAAGGCATTATTGCAGGCGCTAAAGAAGCACTGCGCCTCGGTGTACCGTTTGTGATGTTCACTGCCTCAGGCGGCGCACGCATGCAGGAAGGCATCCTTTCGTTGATGCAGATGCCACGTACAACCGTTGCGCTTCAGATGCTCCGCGACGCAGGCTTGCCTTACATTGTGGTACTTACTGACCCGACGACAGGTGGCGTTTCAGCATCATATGCTATGCTTGGAGACATCCATATTTCTGAGCCTGGAGCTATGATCGGTTTCGCAGGAAAACGTGTTATTGAACAGACTATCCGCGAGAAGCTGCCTGAGCGTTTCCAAACAGCTGAGTACCTGCAAGAGCACGGCATGGTTGATTTGGTGGGGCACCGCAATGATATGCGCGAGAAACTCGGTACGATCCTGTCTCTCTTGATGGGTGGGCGCAAACAAAAACGCGCTGCTGAGTAGTAGCCCAAATGGCCGACGATATTAAGCCGATAGACACTTCGGCAAGTGACGCCGTGCTTGCACGCCTAATGGCTTTGCACCCAAAGAAAATTGACCTTTCTTTGGGGCGCATGCACAAAATCCTGTCGGCACTTGGCAACCCCGAAAAAAAATTACCACCAGTGATCCATATTGCAGGCACCAACGGCAAGGGGTCCACCACTGCCACACTCCGCGCTATTGCCGAAGCGGCTGGATACCGTGTTCACGTCTATACATCACCGCACCTTGTTCGCTTCGCTGAACGCATTCGTGTCGCCGGACAGATCATTGATGAGCAAACACTGACGGAACTTCTTGAGCGCTGTGAAAAAGCTGCTGGCGGCGAGCCTATAACTTTCTTTGAGATAACAACTGCTGCGGCCTTGCTAGCATTCTCCGAAACACCCGCGGATCTATGTATCCTGGAAGTAGGGCTTGGCGGCAGATTAGACGCTACAAATGTGGTCGACAAACCCGCCGCAACATGCATTACGCCAGTCAGCCTTGATCATGAACAATTCCTTGGTGATACAGTTGAGGCTATTGCGGCCGAAAAGGCAGGTATAATCAAAAAGAATGTACCGCTGGTTGTTGGTCCGCAAAGCAAAGAAGCGCGCGATGTAATCGCAAAAATCGCTCATAAGAATGGCATCATGCCTTATTATTATGGTGAAGCATGGCATGCTGAGCAAAAGCCGAAAGAAGCAGGCTTCCTGTTTGAAGACTGGCACGCTGCCATTGATTTACCTGAACCAAATCTTGTCGGTGAACATCAGATAATGAATGCCGCCACTGCCATAGCGGTTGCGCATGCCCAAAAAGCCCTCCCAATACCCGAAGCTGCCATCCGCGCTGGCCTTGGCTGGGTGCGCTGGCCTGCACGTCTTCAAGACCTTGTGGGTACAAGCCTGCACAAGCTGCTACCAGAAGGTTCTGATCTGTGGCTAGATGGTGGACACAACCCAGCAGCAGCACGTGTTCTCAAGCATTTCATTCGCGCCTTTGATCCGCTGGAGCGTTCCATCACCCTCATTCTTGGTATGATGGGCACCAAAGACGCCAAAGGATACCTTAAGCCGCTCGCAGGCCTTGTGAACCGTGTGATTGCTGTTGATATTCCGGGTGAAGAAGGCGCTGCAAGCGCCGCATTCCTAGCCGCTGAAGCAACAGATGTGGGCATTAACGGCGTGATCGCTAAAGACGTGAACGCCGCGGTTCAAATGATTGCAGATACTGCCCGCCCTAACAGAGTACCTCTGGTGGTGATCGGTGGTTCACTGTATTTGGCAGGCCAGGTCCTTCGTGAAGTCGAAGTTTATCCTACATAACAACACTTGTAGAAATAACTGACAGACTTTTCATCTATCTCTATGATATTGGCTTCTCAACGTATTTGGCAAAATGCTTCATATCCAAATTTCGCAGCTCCGCTTCTTCCAAGCAATGGGTAAACTCTTCCATCAATTGTAATATTTCACCATCCGGCAAGTTCGGATAATTTTTCAGAAAATGTGGTAAGACCTTGGTAAGAACACGCCCTACACCCCTCAG
>JBFOLV010000003.1:0-2032 GCA_040830325.1 Kordiimonas sp.
AAATGGCGACAATTGCCAAAGAGACCACCCTAAAATGACTTCTATGAGCTATGTACACCCTATTATCCGACTATCCTATTGCCTAGTTTTACTGGCAACACTGACAATTGCCACCACTGTACAAGCTCAAGATAGCCAAACAAATCCTTCAGAAACAGAGCAGCAAGATGACGCGCCTGATTTCAATGACCCAAACGTGCAACGTTCTATCCAATATATGTTGGAGCGCGCACAGCTTACAAGAACCTTCGCCGAAGAGCATCTAAGCTTCCTGAAAGAAAACAGAACTTCACCTGAAATCAGACAAATGGAAGACGCCTCTCAGGTGATGGCGTTTAACCGCGTGTGTAGCGATGAGAAAATCGATAAAAAAACAATCAACCATATAGCAGCAGACACAAGCTTCCGCATCGCCATGCTTGCTGGTGAATCCACTATTAGCGAACGTCTCGCGCGCATCACAGCTAGTCAGACCGTCAACAAACGGATGGAACTTGTAGGTGATATAGCCACAACTGTGCTGATGTTCGAGGTAGGTCGCAGACAAGGCCTTTTTGAAGCACTGGTTAATGACTTCGGGGTGAAACGTTTCTGCACTGGCATGCAAGACGATATGCGTACTCGTTACAACGACTTGGCGAGCAACCTTGGTTCAGTCGAATAAATACCGGTCTATTCAATTAGATACTCATCCGGATCAAATTTCGAGAGTGCGCGTTTGAAGCTAACCGTTCCCTTTGGCCACAACGTAAATATACGTCCGTCAGCGTCCTGATACCAACTCCGACAATTGCTTGATGACCATATCGTATCCTTCAGCTGTTTCTGTAGGTCAGCATTGAACGCATCGGCCACCTCTTTTTTTACATTAACGGTTTTCCTGCTGGTTTTTGTCACATAATTTATGGCCTGCAATATGTAATCTGCCTGTGCCTCAATAATGAGAATAATGGAATTATGACCTAGTCCACTATTTGGCCCCAAAAGCATAAAATAGTTTGGAAACCCTGGCACTGCCACACTTCTATGTGCCCGAATACCATCCTGCATGTAATGGCTTAGCTGCAACCCATCCTTACCTGTAACTTCGAGCTTATCTGCAATATCAAACGGCTTAAATCCGGTCGCATAAATGATCGCCTCAACCTCATGCACATCACCATTATGCATTTCAATCCCCTGCGGAAGTATCCGTCTAATTTGATTAGTATGAAGCGTTACATTTTCGCGTTGCAGAGCAGGAAAGTAGCGATCAGATGCCAATATTCTCTTACACCCAATCGGATAATTCGGTGTCAATTTCTCGCGCAAACAATGGTTCGTCACTTGACCATCTAAGTGTTTCTTGGCCATGGCCTCTGCACGTTTTTGAAAGAAGCTATTTCCTCGAAACAACGGTACCCGCATTTCATGCAAGATATAAATCCATAACCGCAGTAACTTCGCCAAAATCGGCCAACGGCCAAACTGCTTTTTCAATGCTTCGCTATATATCTTCTCTTCCCGCGGCATTACCCAATTAGCCGTACGTTGATATACGTTTAGGTGTTTAACCTTCTCCACAATCTCGGGGATCAACTGCAGGGCACTCGCCGCCGTGCCTATTACCGCGACTTTTTTTCCAGAGAGGTCGTAAGAATGGTCCCACTCTGCGGAGTGAAATGCTTTGCCTTTGAAGGCAGCTCTACCTTCGATAGATGGATAGCTTGGTATATGAAGCCCGCCAATGCAGCTTATTAAATAGTCAGCCTCTATTTGCTTACCATTAGAAAACGTCAAGTACCATTTACCCTCTTTTAACTCTGAATGCTCAAGGGTATGGACAAAGTGCAAATAGTCACCGAGTCCATATTCGTCAGCCACTGCCTGACAATACTCCTGTATCTCGGCGCCTGGCGAGTATGCTCTAGTCCAGTCGTGCTTGGGCGCGAAAGAAAATGAATATAAATGTGAGGGTACATCACAGGCGACCCCTGGATAGGTATTATCCCGCCAGGTTCCACCAACCCGGTCGGCTTTTTCATAAATGGTA
>JBFOLV010000004.1:0-2977 GCA_040830325.1 Kordiimonas sp.
AGTCCTGCGTGCATGAACATCTCTTCCACCGCCGTTGCAGTACCCTCATTACGGCTGTCAAAAATATTGTAAAGGAGCGCATCCCGCCGAATAGGATTAGCGTGTGGCTCGTTGTCCATCTGCGCCAATTCAAACCAATGGTAAAAATGCGAATAAAGCGGACGCGGATCAAGATGGGAACCAATATAGAAAAAGTGTCGTGTTTCTTCCGGCACATACCTACCCAAATGTTCCCGGAGGGCTGGCTCAAAATAGTCCTTCACCGTGACAATTTCTTGGTCTTTCAGAAAAGCCATCAAACTGTTTGCTGCTGTTTCAGCAAGCACTTCATATTCCGCCTGATTAGTCACAGACTTTAAGGGCGGCAAGTTGCGGTTACGGTGTTCTTCTAGCTTGAGTGAAGACCAAGCCCGATCAAGTTCTCGCTTAAGAAGGCGAACTTCATCTTCCCAAGTAAGAGGAACCAGATGCACATTTTGCTGGTACCAAGTGTAGTTTTCTTTTCCTATGCCAGATGGACCTGTTTTTTTTGGTGCTTCCCTCTCTAGCCAGTTGGTAAGACTTTCTGTTGCTGTTATCGCATTATCAATTGCTTCAACTAAGCCAACGCTCGCCTCATTTCCCACTGTTGCCCGCAATGCTACGAGGTCTGCCTTCTGTGTACGTATATCCCTTATGCCAGCGACCCAAAGGTCACGCGCATTGCCGGTCAAGTTTTCTTGCGCCTGTTGCATAAGGGGAGGAATGACCTTTAGGTCGGAAATGAGTCTACTTTCACCATCTGCAGATAAAGGGAATTCATAGGTCCACAACTCTGTTACGGCATGATGCGTTGGGCCTTCGTGTGCAGGCACATCGCTACGCGCTGTCCAAACTGATTTATAAAAGGCAGGGTCCCGCACCCACGGTTTCAACACCCTGTGGTTAAAGTCAAAACCATTCATTTCGGCCCGAAGGATATGCCAGTCCGCTTTCTCAGCGTCTGACCAACCACTCGTATCCATGGCGTTTAGGCGCTGTTGATATTCAGCAAGTGCAGCGTGGCGTTTTGCAAACGTCGGTGCAGTGTAATCTGGCGCTCCGTTTAATGTTGGTGGTACTTCAAAAGCGCGCCAATCCTGGAACAACTCAACCAAGTCATTATGATCTGCACTTTGTGCTGTACCAACTGTACCAAACATCACCAAGGCTCCCCCGACGATACGAAGTAGTTTTGACATTACCCTCATGCAGCCCTCCCCAACGGTGTAACGCTTTCTGAGGGATACTCTAACACACACACCTAAAACTAAAAGCGCAGATGATGCTGCGCCGAAAGCGCATAACACCCGTCCTCTGGAAAGAAACTAATCCTAGTTTTGTTTAGGACCAGACCGTCTATTTGAAGGGCGCTTACGGCGGTTACCATTACCGCCCGGCTTTGATGCTCCAGGTGCCCCGCCGCCAGGTTTACCTTGCGCGCGTTGCTTATTACCCGGTTTGCCGGGGCGACGACGTTTGTTCTTGGAAGGTGTCGTCGCTCCATCGCCTTTTGGTTTCGCTGGCCCAGATCGGCGCCCACGTCCTTGCTGGCGTGGTTTTGGCTTGGTTACTTCACGGCCATCCTCATCATACAGTGTTTCACTGCCTTCTTTGTGGAAAGGGTGATCAAACATGATCTGGATTTTCTTGCGGATTGTATGCTCAATACCCTCGAGATATTCACGCTCTTCATGCTCACAGAAAGAAAGTGAAATACCCGTGGCACCAGCCCGCGCGGTACGACCAATACGGTGTACATAGCTTTCAGGCTCATTCGGCAATTCGAAATTAATGACATGAGTTACACCATCAACATCAATGCCGCGAGCTGCAACATCTGTTGCGACAAGAGCGCGAATATCACCGTCCCGGAATTGTTGCAGCGCCTTCTGGCGTGCATTCTGTGACTTGTTCCCGTGAATAGCAGCTGATGTAATATTCAGCGCTTCCAAATATTTTGAAACTTTGTTTGCACCGTGTTTGGTCCGCGTGAACACCAACACACGCTTAATCGCTTCATCCTTTAGGACATGTGCAAGCAAGTCCTTTTTCTTGGCCTTTGGCACCATCAAAACGCGCTGTTCAATTTTTTCTGCTGTAGTAGCAACAGGGGCCACCTGAATACGTTCAGGCTGCTTCAATATACTGCTGGCAAGTCCTTCTACAGACTTCGGCATCGTCGCCGAAAAAAGTATATTTTGTCGCTTCTTCGGAAGGGCAGCGATTATCTTTTTAATATCCCGAATGAAACCCATATCGAGCATGCGGTCTGCTTCATCAAGGACCAGTATTTCAACTGAACCAAGTTTAACATGCCCCTGGTTTACTAGATCAAGCAACCGCCCCGGTGTTGCGATCAAAATATCTACACCGCTTTGCACAGCCTTGATTTGAGGTTTGTCAGATACACCACCAAAAATCATAGTTTTCTTGAAATGCAAATACTTGGAATAGCCATCAATGTTTTCACCGATCTGCACAGCAAGCTCTCGTGTTGGAGCTAAGATAAGGGAGCGCACTGTCTTCGGTTGACGCTTGCCCTCACCTTTTAAAAGAAGCTGTAAGATTGGGAGTGAGAAGGCCGCAGTTTTACCAGTACCTGTTTGTGCAAGACCAATTAGGTCTTTGCCTTCAAGAACGACCGGGATAGCCTTTGCTTGAATAGGGGTCATGGTTTTGTAACCACCCTCTTCAACAGCGCGCAAAATTGGCGCGCGCAGGCCAACATCAGTAAAGTTTGTCATTATGTATCTTTCTAGCTTTCTCAAGCCAGATCCACACAGGCCAAGCTCATAGAGGCGCTACCTAACGCCGAAGCCTCTGAGAGTCAAACTATCATCACGCTAAAACCAAGTAACGGCAATACTTAAACGCTGTTTCAAGCACGCCAATACTGCCATTCATCTGCAACAAGTAAATGCGACTTGATCGCAACTAAGGGGGTGCAATTTCCATG
>JBFOLV010000005.1:0-4170 GCA_040830325.1 Kordiimonas sp.
AAAACAGCTGAAGTCCGTTTATATGAGTGTACATAGTTTTTTGCAGTCAAATGTTGCCGCTTGGCTAACAAGTGAAACACGTTTGAGTATGCGGTACTCTCAAGTGGAACTTGCCCGGCGTATGAAACGCTGCGGCCATGAAATACTCTATTTCCACCGGGCGGATGACCCATACTGCCAGTTAATGGTTCAAGTTCTACCTGACCTTGCGTCAAGGTTTGATGTTAAGATTAAACCATTGGTCGTCGAGCAGTTGCCTGCCAACATGTACCCTGATCCAGCGCGCTTTGAAGCATACAGTATTCTTGATGCTACGCGTTTGGCGCGGCTTTATGGGCTTGGGTTCCCTTCTTCAGCAGTCGTGCCTGACCGGCTCGGTGTTGGGATGGCTAACAGGTATTTGGCGAGCCTACAGGACGATCCAAAGTTTTTTGCTATCGCAGAGGAAGTTGGTGCAGCTCTTTGGCGCGAAGACATTGCCGATGTGAAGCGGCTATGTGTTATTGCAGACATTCATGAAGACCGGCTTTCAAATAATGAGCGTTTGTTAAAAAGTCTTGGGCACTATGCCAGCGGTACTGTCTATTATGGTGGAGAATTTTATCCGGGACTTGACCGTTTGGATCATCTTGAAAAACGTTTAAACCGGCTCGGTGTTGGTGACGGTGAGGTCCACTTTGAGCTGACGCGCTTATGGCGCTATAAATTGGAGCGAATGGAGAAATCTGTTTCAGGGCGTACTGTTGAGCTATTTTTCTCTGTTCGAAGCCCCTACAGCTACATTGCCCTACAGTTGGCTTCTGAGTTTGCTGCAATTTCTGGCGTTCGACTGAAGTTAAAGCCTGTTTTGCCTATGGTAATGCGGGGCATGGCTGTTCCACCAAATAAACGTAGGTATATTCTCTCTGATGCAGCACGTGAGGCTCGTATGGAGAATGTTCCATTTGGCAGGATTGTTGATCCACTTGGGGAGGCGACATACAAGGCAATGTCCATAGGCTTGAAGCTTCAAGAAGAGGGGTTGGATCTAGCGTTTTTTAAAGCTTTCACAAAAGGAGTGTGGGCTCAAGGTGTTGACGGTGCCAGCGAAAAAGGGCTGGCTCGTATTCTTGAGAGTGCAGCAGTTTCAACAGCAAAGGCTGCTACAGGTTTGCCTAAAGAAGCATGGCAGGAGAAAGCAGAGCGTAACCGACAGGAAATGTTGATGGCTGGTAGTTGGGGGGTGCCAACATTCCGTGTCGGTACCGAAACATTGTGGGGACAGGATAGGCTTTGGGCGATAGTGGAAACTCTTAAGCAGATGTAATGCGGTGAGAATACCACTTGAAGTAAACTATTTATCTATGGACTCTAAGTTTAATGTTTGCGCATGAAACTATTTGAAGGGAATAAGCGCCTATAATTAGGCGGTGAGGGAATTTATGCAGAAAATAGGAAAAACGACTATTGCTCTACGTGCCGGTGTTGGTGCAGCGGCAATGTTTTTAACAGCTTGTACAACGACAAATGATGCAGCGGTTGAGACCGGGCCAGTTATGCCTGATGCAGCTAGTTTTAGCGCGTCACGGATGAAAGCTGACGTGACGTTCATCTCTGATGATCTACTGCGTGGGCGTGAAACAGGCAGTGAGGGCCACCGTATTGCAGCAAACTATGTCGCTGCACACTTTAAGCAACTAGGATTAAAGCCCTACGGTGAAAACGGTAGTTTCTTCCAAGAAGTACCGATGCGTACAGCAGAACTGAACTTGGAAGCTTCCAAGCTCAGCGTTACGATTGACGGTGAAACGCAAGAACTTGTGCTTGGCGACGACTTTATGATGTACGGGAACGTACTATCTGAAAAAGGTGCAATCTCTGCGCCGGTTGTTTTTGTTGGTTACGGTATCCATGCACCAAACCTTGGACATGATGACCTTGCAGGCCTCGACCTTGAAGGTAAGATTGTCCTTGCTGTTTCAGGTGCGCCCAAAAGTTTCCATACGGAAATCCGCGCCCACCATGGTTCTTCACGTACAAAAGGTCAGGAGCTACTGAAGCGCGGCGCGTTAGGCTATACTTCTATCCTGTCAAATGTAGATGAAAAGCGCCGGCCGTTTAAAGGTTATAAGCGCTACCTGGGTATGAAGTCTTATGGCTGGTTGCCACCTGAGAGTGACGCGGACAAACCGAAATTTAAAGCTGGTGCTACGCTAAGTCATGATGTTGCCAAGAAGCTGTTCAAAACAGTAGGTAAATCACTCAGCGAAGTGCTTGCAGCAACTGAAGGTGGTGAAACAGGTGGCTTTGAGCTTGATGCAACGATCAGTATGGAACGTCAAAGTAACCATAGTAAGGTGTTTAATACACCGAATGTTGTTGCCGTTCTTGAAGGCTCAGATCCAGTTTTGAAAAACGAATATGTGGTGCTTTCTGCGCATCTGGACCACATCGGCGTGTCTGAAAATGCAAAGGGCGACGACAAGATCAATAATGGTGCAATGGATAATGCGACCGGTATTGCTACTATGCTGGAAGTTGCGCGCGCCTATGTGAACCACGGCATCAAGCCGCGGCGGTCTATATTGCTTGCTGCTGTTACTGGTGAGGAACGTGGCTTGCTTGGCTCTGAGTATTTTGCGACCTACCCGACAGTTGACAAGCGAGCTATGGTGGCCAACGTTAACTTGGATATGCCGGTTCTTGTGAAAGACTTCTCGCATCTGGTAGCGTTTGGTGCAGATCGCTCAACCATTGGCCCAATTACAGCTGAGGCCGTTGGCCGTATTGGTGTGAAAATGGCTCCAGACCCACTTCCTAATGAAGGTTTGTTCACACGCAGTGATCATTACCGTTTTGTACAACAGGGTGTGCCTTCTGTTTTCTTGGCTACTGATTTTGGTGATCAAGGGAAGACGCTCATTGAGTTTTTGAGTACGAAGTATCATACGCCGCAGGACGAAGTGGACCAGCCTATTGATTTTGATGCTGGTGCTAAGTTTGCTTACGTAAATTGGCTTATCCTAAGTGCAATTGCGAATGGTGACGAACGCCCTCAGTGGAAAGAAGGTGACTTCTTTGGTGAGACGTTCGGCAACAAGTAAGCAGAACAAAGTGTTTTCTGAAAAGGGGCAGGGTAACTTGCCCCTTTTTTATTGCAGTTATCTATCTTGAAGTAGTCCGAGGGTATTTAGACCAAGCTCTAGTATGGTTGAGAAACTTCCCGAGTTATTAGCCATGAGCGCGACAGCGCTTTGCTCAACAGGATCAACCAACAGCAGTGCAACCGCACCCATTGAGCCTCCCGAGTGCCACATAAGTTGATCGCTGAAACTTTTTGCAAGTTCAGACCGATTATTCCTTAGAAGCCGACGTTTCATGGAACCTGCGGTCATCCAACCAATTCCAAACCCGGTGTCGACGCCCATGGAGGTTTGCTGCTCTGTGCGAAGGGCTATCAATGTGTCCGCAGAAAGAAAGCCTGGTTTTGTGTGTGCTAGACCAAACCTCGCCATGTCGGAGGCAGTACCAATGAATCCTCCGCCGGCCCATTTGTAGCTGTTATCGACAAAGGGAGCGATAACAGTGGTTGTTCCTCTCGTTTCGTGAAAAGCGGCGAGGTTTTCAATTTTTTTGGTTACATCTTCTGCGACTGTATTGGTCATGCCAAGTTCTTGAAATATGTCAGTTTGCATTTGCTTCAAAAACGGCTTCTGCCCCGCAGTTTCTAGGGCCGCGCTAATTAGGTTCCAGGCATAACTGGAATATTCGGATTTAGTACCGGGCTTAAAGTTGAGAGGATCGTTTTGGAATATCTCTAAGCCCGTTAAAACAGTTGGATAATGTTTGGTACTTGAAAATTCATTCCCGCGGTAATGTCGAATGCCACCCATATGAGCGCTCATCTGCCGAACCGTTATTGGCCACTGTTTTTCGGGAAAGGATGGCACATATGTTTGGACAGGAAGATCAATATCTAACTGTTTTGCCTCCAAAAGTTTGCCAATGAGAGCCGTTGTATAGACCTTGGAGACACTACCTGTACGCATCTTAGTATTTACGGTAACTGGCTCTTTTGTTTCTATGTTGGCAAGACCAAAACCGCTTGCGAAAATTATCTGGTCATTTTTTGCAGCGGCTATAGTAACGCCTGTTACCTGTGGGCGCTTGAGCGCTTCAATAGCTGCATCA
>JBFOLV010000006.1:0-7236 GCA_040830325.1 Kordiimonas sp.
GAACAGTCAGCGTTTAGCCCGAGCAATTTGGTGCCGGGTGTAGGGGCTTCCCCTGATAAAATGTTACAGGCACGTTTGCTCGCTTACCCAGATGCACAGCGTTACCGTGTTGGTGCCAACTATCAGCAGTTACCGGTAAATGCACCTAAGTGCCCGGTGAACCACTATCAACGGGATGGAGCCATGGCTGGCATGGCGGTATGTTCAGTGACGGGCCGGTCTGCCAATCAGGATAGTAGCGTTAACTTCTATCCGAATGATCGGGAGGGAAGTGGTGCGCCAATGCCTCAGGTATCGGTCTCTGAGCCGCCTATGCCACTTGAAGAAGATGCTTGGGTTGGTTTTCATGAAAGTGCAGATGAAGATAATTTTTCACAAGCTGGCGATCTGTACCGGATTATGTCCGATGATCAGAAAAACCAGTTGGCAGAGAATATTGCTGGTGGCCTGTCAGCTGCGAACAAGAGTATTCAGGCCCGTATGCTTGAGCAATTTAATGCTGCCGACCCAGACTATGCAGAACGCGTGAAAGCAGCACTTGCAAAATAAAGGAAGAAGGCATAGCCAAGTTAGTTTTGGCTGTGCCTTTATTTGCTCAGGTGTTTTGGTAGGCTAGGGCAATGCCGCCGCCTGCCATCAACCCTGTTCCCTCACACACTATTTGGTCATCGATTGCCCAATATAGCGTGTAGCTCTCGCCGACTTGTTTGATGTTGAGTTGAAAAGTAGCGTCCCTTGTACCATCAGGTTTGAAGTAGGTAACTTCATAAGTGCCAGCAAGTGAGCCATCAGTTGGGCCACCAGTGGCTAGCCCTGTCCCTATTTGGCCTTCAGGCATGTCTGCTGAACGCCAACGAGCCTTCAAGGTTCCAAGTTTATCGCCTGGTGTGTAAAAACATGTCCCGTATGAAACGCCCACTATTACTTCAGCCCTCGAACGGTATTCCACATGTCGAGATGTTTGCGCCATACACCGCCTACTTTTTTCCAGACAATCATGTAAGCACCGCCGAAGGCGTTTCTCTGGCCATTACGTGCGCGCGATTCACCATAATAATATCCAACGTCAGTGGCTATACTTCCCTCAATTACGAGTTTATCAGATACGGCTTCGTGGGATGTGGCTTTTGATGGGCTAGCGATAGCAGCAGACCATAGTTGGCGAATGGAAGCTTGGTCTGCGAGAATGCGGCCGTTGATCGGAATAATACGCGCGTCATCTGTGTAAAGGGCCATAATGGCGTTTACGTCACCAGCAATGTATGCGGCAGAGAAGGCTGCAGCTTGTGCTTCGATCGCTGCTTTTTCCGTTTCTTCCATGCTGAGAGCTGGCTCCTCTTGAGCTAGTATCGGAAGGCCAAAAGATGTGATTATTATGGTGAT
Source organism: Kordiimonas sp. (assembly GCA_040830325.1). Classification (GTDB taxonomy): domain Bacteria; phylum Pseudomonadota; class Alphaproteobacteria; order Sphingomonadales; family Kordiimonadaceae; genus Kordiimonas. The sequence continues at coordinate 1,384 of JBFOLV010000006.1, forward strand.
TAGAGGAACTAATTTTTTTTTCATTTCGCATCTCGCTGTTTCAGTTGGTCGGTCAATTATAGTTTCAGGTCATGACAGATTTAATAGTGTTACCAAGGGCTTTGAATGTTTCAGCACGAGGGTTTGTTTTTCGCCAAATTAAACCAATAGTTCGTGTCGGATTAATGTCGCTGAATGGTAATACGTCAATATTCACTCCTTGCGTTAAACCTGCATCTACCGCCATCTGAGGTAGTAATGTTGACCCATGCCCTGCTGCCACCATTTGCAGGATGGTGGCGAGACTGGTGCCTGATAGTTCTCGCCTGGCTTTATTGCCAACTAATTGGCAAGCATCTAGGGCGTGATCTCTCAGGCAGTGGCCTTCTTCAAGTAAAAGTAGGTGCGCATCATCTAAATCAGCTGTTGTGATTTTATCACTTGGCGCACCGCCTTTCGGGAATGCCGCGACAAACCCATCATAAAAAAGTGGCATTTCTTCGGCATCGCCACAGGCAAAAGGCAGGGCATACAGCACTACATCAAGTTCTCCTGCGCGCAGGAGGTCACATAAGTCTGCTGATTTGTCTTCCCTTAGGTGCAATTCAAGGTCTGGCAGTTCCTGTTGTATAGCAGGCATTATTCGCGGCAAAAGATAAGGCGCAATGGTCGGGATAATTCCTAGCCTGACAATACCCTTGAGCGGATCCTTTGCAGCAGCAGCCATATCGGTTAAGTCATCAACCGCATTAAGTATGTCGATACCGCGATTTACCACTTCCTCACCGAGTGCGGTGAACATAACGCTACGTTTTGTGCGTTCTACCAGTTGTGCGCCTAGTAGATTTTCTAACTCCTGTAAGCCTGCAGATAAAGTTGACTGGGTTACGTGGCTCGCTTCAGCTGCTTTGCCAAAGTGATGGCTTTTGTGAAGAGCAACTAAATAGCGCAGTTGTTTTAGTGTGGGAGGAAAACTCATCGACTTTTCCGATCAAATTTGATCATTAATATTTATGTACACGATTGTACGTTACATACGGATTTTTGCAAGCAGTGGCGACTATCAGCCCCTTAGCGACTTTTCATCAATAAGAGAGAAGGGTTCTGCTGAGAAAATGGCGTCCAACCCTACGCCTAGGACTTTTGATAGTTTTAGCGCTAGATCAATCGTTGGGTTGAATTGCTGACGTTCAATGTACCCAATGGTTTGTGGGTGGATTTCTGTTAGTTTAGCTAGTTCATTACGTGATAAGTTGCGTTCAACCCGCAGCATCTTAAGCCTGTTATAAAAGGCTACTCTTTTATCAGTCATTCTCCGTCTCCGCATCATCAGGTAAACGCCAGGCTAGAATGAGATAAGGTGCTTCATAAGCCCAAAAAAACAAGCTGGCACTTACCCATATGTAAAGCGGAATGACTGTTGAAAGTAAGCCAGATGTCGCACCCCAATATGTTGTGAATAAGCCTAAAATGACTAAACATACCATAGCAAAATAAGTGATTTTGCGCGCGGATACTTGGGCTGATGTGAAAAGTTGCTGCTGCCATTCGTCATAGGGTTTTCCATCGATAGGCAGTGCTGTTTGTATCGATATAAACAAGAGCCGTTCAAGCACAGCTGCCATGACGGCTGAAAAGCCGCAAGCTAGAGCAAACCATACCCCTGCTGTAGCAGGTGTTATTAAAAACCAAGCAAAGGTGGCTGGTATAAAACCTAGAAGCGTGCCGTACACAACATTTAATATTGCGAGCGTTTTGCGCATTCTAGGGGTTTGTAGCCTGATGGAAAGAGGCCCATCAAATTTCAGCCGTTCTACTGGATCACTGGATTGCCGCATTTCAATATCCTAATGTAAGATGACCAATATGTAGCATATATTATACAAAATAGATTATTTAAACTCTAATTTGTTTTCTCAATAAGTGCGTGAGTGTTTGTGAACCGTTTGGTGGATCCGATGTTCAGTGCTGTTATATAAATAAATCGAATTTTACGATTTTATAAATAAACTTAACTGGTTGGATCGATTTATAAAACTCTGACACTTTGTTTCTCAACAGAGACAAGTTGATTCATTACGGAGTTTTAAAAATGCTAACAGTTGGCGATAAATTACCAGCCTTCGACCTCAAAGCGGTATCTGACACTAAGGTACCTGCTGAAGATTTTCCACGTATTACAAATGAAAGTAACCCTGGTAAATGGACTGTACTTTTCTTTTGGCCCAAAGACTTTACGTTCGTATGCCCTACCGAGATTATTGCTTTTGACCAGTTGAATGGCGAATTTGCTGATCGGGATGCTGTCCTGCTGGGTGCAAGTACAGACACAGACTTTGTACACCTAGCATGGCGTCAAAGTCGCGAAGACCTAGGTGCTGTGACGTTCCCATGGCTTGCTGATGTGAAGAAAGAATTGTCTTCTGATCTAGGTGTTCTTGACAAAGAAGAAGGCGTTGCGCTTCGCGCAACATTCATTGCTGATCCAGATGGTGTCATTCGCTATGCAGCAGTAAACGACCTTTCTGTTGGCAGGAACCCAGCAGAAGTACTGCGTGTTCTAGATGCACTCCAAACTGACGAGCTATGCCCTTGTAACTGGAACCCAGGCGACGAGACCCTTTAACTAATCCTCGCTGAGGCCACTGCTCGGGGTGTTACCGGCAGTGGTACCTAGCCCCGGCGGTAATTAACGAATGGCAGAACCCCCATGATGCCATGGTCCGCCGGGGTATTTTTTTGAGGTAAGTAAACAAAACGATAGAAAGGATAGACAATGTTAGATACCCTCAAAGAGGCTCTACCAACCTATGCAAAAGACCTGAAACTCAATCTTTCGTCTCTTCTGCGGGAAGAGAAACTTAATCCTGTACGCAGATACGGGGCGGCACTTGCTGCTGCCTATGCGTCGAAGAATTTTAAAGTGATTGAAACTGTTAGCGCGGAAGCCAAACAGTATCTAGAACTATCAGATATTGAAAATGTAAAAGCAGCGAATGCGATGATGGGTATGACCAACATCTATTATCGATTTTTACACATGGCAAATGACGCAGAGTATGGCCGAATGGCTGCTGGGCTTCGTATGCAAATTATTGGAAAACCACCAGCAGACAAAGTTAATTTTGAACTATACTCATTAGTTGTTTCAGCTGTGAATGGGTGTGAGTTTTGCGTAGCGGCTCATGATGTCGAGTTAAAAAAGGCAGGACTGTCGCGAGAAGAAATTCAAGCGAGCATCAGGATCGCAGCAACCATTCATGCTATAGCAGGAGTAGTCGACGTGGAGGCCGTGGATGCTGCTGCGATAGCAGAAGAAAAAAGCAAAGCTGCCTGATTGTTGTCACAATTTAGGTTTTTGATGCAGGCGATCCAAATTGTGGTCGCCTGTTTTGTTTTCAGTTTAATGCATATGTATTTTCTCTACTGATTCAGTGACGATTGGGGCAGTGAATTAAGCGGAGAACTATGATGCAGATAAAAAAGTGGCCGGGTAAATACCCGGCCCGAGTCACGACAGCGAGGATAGAGTGACCACGCGAAGCGCGATCACAATATGGAGTGGACCCAGCAAGGCTGCGTCCTCTCGCATCTATTAAAAGACCAAATCTTGCGCTCTGGGTCAATGATTCTCTGATCACTTTTGTAGAAAACAGTGAAAAACCGCCTTATGGAGCGCTTTTTAAGCAACATACTGCCCCACGCTCTAACTTTCGTTCTGGTGGAAGTTACACCCGCAACTAAGCCAATGACACAAAATCTAGTTGATTCGCTTTAGGTAAGTTCAATCGTTAGTTGGTGTTTGAAAGTGATGTTGGCGGTTAAGTTTTGATGAAATCATCAGCAACTTTACAAGCCGCAGGGCCCATCAAGACCACGAACAAAGTAGGCAGAATGAATAGAATTAGTGGCATGGTCAAAATAGCGGGTAACCGTGCAGCTTTTTCTTCTGCTTTCATGAGGCGCTCGTTTCTAAATTCCGCAGAGAGCACGCGAAGCGACGTTGCAAGTGGTGTTCCGTATCGTTCACTTTGAATGAGGGTGGTTACCACGCCCCTTAGGGCCGCGAGGTCAACACGTTCTGCCAGATTGAGCAATGCTTTGCGCCGTTCAGGGAGGAAGCCAAGTTCGATGGCTGTTAGGGAAAACTCGTCCGCTAGTTCAGGGTAAGCTCGGCCTAACTCTTTAGAAACTCGGTTTAATGCACTGTCTAGAGTAAGACCAGCTTCTGCACAAACTACTAGAAGGTCAAGCGCGTCAGGTAAGCCCTTGCGTAATACTTCAGTGCGTTTTGTTTTAGCGTTTGCGACCATAATGTCTGGCAGCTTTAAGCCAAAAAATACAAGGCTGATTGCAAACAGCGGGTGCATGCTTTTTTGGTCTGGCCACATGCCTAGCCCATAAAACAGAATGACACCAACTAGTCCCATCACAAGTGGCAATGTGAGTTTGGCTATCTGGAATATCACCAGTGCATCGTTGGTGCGATAGCCAGCCTGTGTGAGTGATAGTGATATCTTCTGCGTTTGTTCATTCTGCAAAAGCTTCAGCTTGTTAGCAACTGTGCGTAAAACTGTCACGCTATCTGTTTTCTTTACGTTGCTTTTGCGTTTACTAGTAGTGATCAGGCCAGCTTTCAATGCATCTCTGCGGCCTTCAAGATTTTTAACACGCCCTTTCATGGGGTCTTTAACGAGAGCAGTTTGATAGATAGCGACCATTACCAGAAAAGCTACAAGCCCAGCGACTAGAGATAACAAATCTACCGTTGAGATACCCAAAATGTTTTCAATAGCTTCCATCGTTTAGACCTCGAAACTTATCATGCGGGACATAATGAAAACACCAATTGCCATCCATACAAGCGCGCCGATACCTGCAATGATGGCTTTGGGGTGTGTAAAGAGAATGATGCCATAGTCGTAGTTCAAAAGCATAATAACCCCGAGCATGATAAATGGCAGTAGTCCCACGATCCATGCACTGGCTTTTGCTTCTGACGACAAAGCTTTAATTTTCAGTTTCATAGCCTGCCTTTGACGCAGGATATTGGATAGATTGCCAAGTGTTTCGCCTAAGTTACCGCCTGTTTCTCTTTGTACCACAAGCGAAATGACAAAGAACTTAAAGTCAGGGGTATCTAGCCTGTCAGACGTTTCCCAAAGTGCTTCTTCTAACTGCTTGCCTAGGCGCATGGCGTCAGTGATTTTTTGGAACTCTGTACCGGTTGGTGCAGTTAGCTCTTTACCTACATTGGCAATGCACTCATTCACCGGCAGGCCGGATTTAAGGCCTCGAACCATCAGATCAATTGCTTCAGGAAATTGTTTTGTAAAAGCTTTCGTACGGGATTTGATTCGGGCGCCAATAAACGCGTGAGGCAATCCTGCACCAGCTAAAAATGCAAGCAAGAAGGAAAGCATCGAAGGTGTGCCAGTTACAAGCAACAGAATGAAGGTTCCAACTGCAAGGATGCCACATGTTATCGCATAGCGCGACAGGGAGGTGGACATCCCTGCTTTTGCTATACGCAGCTGAATTTGTTCCTGTTTCGGTAGGAGGTCTGCAATCTGGCCTGCGAGCCCGGTTTGTTTCTGGTTTGCGCGAATAGACCTAGCTTGTTCACCTTTTAAGTGCTTGTTAGCGCCGAACCGGTGCTGAAATCGGTCTAACTTACTTTTAGTTTCCTTGCGGCCTTTACTAAGAGCTTTAAGGAGCACCATAAGCGTTATCATGATGATAATACCAACGAGACTACTGCCTAGGATGATAATGTCTATATTGCCACCTTGCATAAGCTTATCCGTTCATCGCTTCCATGAGGGCCCGATCCAAGCCGAAGTATTCTGCTTTGGTGAGAAAATGAGGGCGGAC
>JBFOLV010000007.1:0-10069 GCA_040830325.1 Kordiimonas sp.
GGCAATATGGTGCAACCAGAGAAAATCCTCCCAGCATTTGATGTATATGCGCTTTCCTCTGATACGGAGCAAATGCCCCTCTCAATAATTGAGGCGATGGCCACAGGCCTGCCAATCGTCAGCACTGACGTAGGCGATGTGAAAAAAATGGTATCGGACGAAAACAAGCCCTATATTGTTGGCCGCGAAGCGCCTGTGCTTGCGGAAAACCTGTCAGGGCTTCTACGCACTCCAACCACTGCTGAAAAAATCGGTGCTGCAAATTACCAAAAAGCAAAAGCACAGTACGGTATTGATCAAATGGTCGCAGCCTATGATCAGCTATTTACTGACCCAACTGCATAAGGTAGAAAACCGCCTCACACTCTTGGGGGCGAACCAATGACTAAACAAAGCTGGCATATTTTCATTTCGAAAATGCATAAATGGGTAGGCCTTATCCTCGGCATACAGCTTTTGTTTTGGACAGTTGGCGGCATTGTCATGTCCTGGATCCCAATTGAGCAGGTGCGCGGTGAACATAAAATTGCTAAGCAATCTGTATCTCCGATAAAACCCAATGATGCCTTGGTTTCAATCAATGATCTGTTAACTTCAATCGAAGGTAACGTCAGTAGCATTGAGTATAAAAAGCTACTCGGACAGCCTGTTGCAAAAGTTCGACTAGAAAATGGAAACACTGAGATTTGGGACGCGATAAATGCAGTGCAAATTTCCCCCATTTCAGCAAACATGGCATTGCAGATAGCAACAGCCGATTATGCTCCCGATAGCCCTGTAATTTCTGTTGAAGAAATAAATGAAACATCGATCGATTATCGACGGGCATTGCCTGTGTGGAAGATCACCTTTGCTGATAAGGAGAACACCGCACTTTATGTTTCTCCAACTGAAGCGCGGGTGGTGTCCAGACGCTCAAGCGTTTGGCGCTTCTACGATTTCTTTTGGATGTTGCATATTATGGACTATGATGAGAGGCATAATTTCAACAATCCCCTCATCATGGCGACATCCCTTTTCGCGACGCTCTTTGCAATCAGCGGCTTTTTCTTACTGTACTTCAGATTCAGCCGCAGAGACTTCAGGTTTCTTTCGGGTAAAGAGAAGTAAGAGGCTCTGAAATTTCAGCTTGCTGATAGTTAGGCACCAGAGCTTCAATCACTTCACGTACTTTCGCTAGTTCAGGTATCTGCAAACACCTGTCTAACAGTCGCGCTACACGAGGCACATGCTTTAGATAACCATGCTTATCGTCCTGCCGACTTAATCGTGCAAACAAACCGAGCACTTTGGCATGTCGCTGTGCACCAAGTATTGCCATGTCACGGTTGAAGGTATTTCGATTTAGGTCAGGAAACGCTTTGAAATACTTATCAAGCACTAGAGCGCGTACTTCTGCGCTAACATCTCGGCGTGCATCTTCAACTAAGGACACCACGTCATAAGCTGCCGAGCCTATCAGGGCGTCCTGAAAGTCTAGCAGACCACAAGCTGCAAGACCTTCTCCCCCGTCAACAATCATCAAATTATCTACATGAAAATCTCTAACTACGAGCATGCTACGTTCGTTCGCGACATACTGAAGCGCTTCTTTCCAAGCTTCAATGTGTATGTCTCTTTCTTCCACAGTCACGTCCGCGCCCCGTACAGCTGGCACAAACCAGTCCACAAACCGTTCCACCTCGAGAAGCAAAAGTTTTTCATCATATGGGGGCGCTTCCACCGAAGCAGCGTCAGGCGACTTTTGGATATGGATCAATACATCAACAGCTTGGCTATATAGCGCCTCATCACTCACTCCTCTATCTAGTAAACGCGTGAATGTATCATCACCAAAGTCTTCGATAATGGCAAAACCTTGCTCTAGATCGTAAGCGTATATTTCTGGTGTTCTTATACCAAGTCCACTGAGATGCCCTGCGAGGCGCATATAGGCAGCCAAATTTTCAAACTCTGGCGGTGCATCCATTAGCATTGCGCTACGGCTATTATCAACTAGACGAGTGTAGGAACGTTTTGAAGCGTCACAAGGCAAAGGGAATATATCTGCACAGCCCCAACCTTGCAGATCACAAAATTTTTGCTGCTGCTCTAAACGCGTCATCACCATAGAAACCCCGTCAAAAAATAAGATAGTTCCGTCTTATAGCAACTGATCAGTGATTAGGAAGCTTCAGATAAATACTTCTTGAAAATATTAAACTGGTTATTCAGCAGGCACTTCGGCAGAAACTCGGCCCATGATGACTTCGTTGCCCCGTGTTGGCTCGTGAGGGACATTGAAGGATAATACTAGAGAAACAGCCGCCATGATGGCACCCGCAACAAAAACAAGTGCTGGTGAGGTTGGCCATAAGAATGCACCGAACACCCAAGGTATCACTACTGCTGCAATGTGATTGATTGAAAAACTAACACTGCTGGTAGCCGCTATACCCTGTGGGTCTGCAATCTTTTTCAGATAGCTTTTCTGTGCGATTGCGAATGCAAAGAATATATGATCAAGCACATAGAACGCTGCCGCTAGAATTGCACTTTACGTAGAGGCGTACCCGATAAAAACAATTATCAGGCCGATGTATTCAAAAATAAGCGCTCGTCTCTCCCCAAACCGCGTAATCAGCCCACCTAGCTTAGGTGCAATCACGGCAGTCATAAGTTGGTTAAGTAAATAAAGGCCGCTGATTTCTGCCGCACTATAGTCAAACTTGGTAACGAGCAAAAAACCCGCGAAGACCACAAATATCTGCCGCCTAGCGCCGCCCATGAACGTCAGCGCGTAAAATAACCAATAGCTTTTCCTAAGCACTATCTTCTTCTGCTGCGCAGATGTTTCTTCAAACTTTGGAAAGTACTGCCAAGCAAACAAAGCAAGAGCTATTGTAACAATGCCTGCAAAAGCAAACAGCCAAGCATAGCTCAGACCCGCAACTTCAAGCAAAAGCCACAAAACGCCGTAAGCAATTAAAGAAGCTAGTGATCGCGCACTAACCTGTCGCCCCATCGCTCTGGGTGCCTCTTTCTTATCAAACCACTGCAGCGATAAAGACATCTGGGTAGTTTCAAAATAATGGAATCCAATCGACATGATAACTGTCGTAAAATAGAGGCCATATACTGTTGGAAACAGCCCTGTAATAGCGACGCCAAGCCCCAAGAGGGCGACAGACAAAATCGCGAGTGTTTGTTCCCGCAAAGCAAGGAGAACAAACACAGCGGTAAAGGCAAGAAACCCAGGTACTTCACGCAAACTTTGAAGAATACCGATTTCGCGGCCTGTAAACGCCGCGAGTTCAACAGAGAAATTGTTAAGAAGCGCGCCCCAAACCGCAAACGAGAAAGCAGAGCCTCCAGCCATGAGCACAAGGAATGCAACAGGGCTTTTAGGGGATTGAACAATTGCGCGAACCGCCGATAGCATAATGCCTACCTCATTAAATAAGGTAGGCACCATAAAAGCTATCCGTCCCTAGAACTAGCAATAATAATTCATGCGAAGCACGGTGTTTTCATAGATAAGCTAACCGAAGTTGGGCGGTCGTTTTTCAAAAAATGCAGCAATGGCTTCCATAACTTCTGCTGATTTCAACTGTGTACTGAAATGCCCACCTTCAAGTTCTATTCTGTCTTTGAGCGTCTGTTTGTCGCCGCGCATAAGGCTCTTAGTAGTCTGCAATGAAATAGGTGCTTTGCGTGCAAGTGTCTCTGCAGATTTACGGGCAACGCTTAATACATCATCCAGTGATGTTACTTGGTTCACAAGCCCCATCGCATAGGCCTCTTCCGCATTTACCTTTTTTCCAAGCATGAAGATTTCTGCCGCACGCACATGTCCAACTGCGTTTGGAAGTAACAAAGACGAGGCATTCTCAGGAACAAGGGCAAGATCCACAAAGGGAGCAGACAGCGTTGCATGATCAGCCATATAAACAAGGTCACAATGCAAAAGCATCGTGAGACCAATACCAACAGCAAGGCCGTTCACCGCAGCCACAAGTGGTTTGTCAATTTCAACAAGCTCGCTCAGGAAACGTACAACGGGGCGGGCTCCATCCAAACCACCGGATTGCTGGAAGTCGATCAAATCATTCCCGGCGGTAAAGACATCTTCAGCCCCAGTGAAAAGTACCGCACGAACTTCATCGTTACTGCGTGCATCCTCCATTGCATCAGCCATCGCCGTATACATTGCATGTGTCAGCGCATTCTTTTTTTCGATGCGGTTGAAGGTAATTGTGAGCACTTTATTTTCAATGCTCGTTTGTATCAGGTCAGTCACGACAATTATCCTCTATCAGAATTATTCTCTAAATTTTCCCAGTCGCTACTATGCTCAAAAGCATCAGCACGCGTTTTCATTGTTTTTAAGAACTCACCAAACAGGCCTAACTCATCAGCACTAAAACCCTCCAGCAGCTTAGCATTAGCTTCAACAATTAGCATCTTGCTCGCTGCGATGACCTCCTTCCCATAAGGGAGGAGTTCAACTACATATGAACGACCATCCCGCTCTGAGGGCTTTCGATGCAAAAGGCGTTTCTTCTGCATGCGATCTATTAGACCTGAAATAGCTGCATTCTTAAGACCCACAGCTCTGCCTATCTCCCCCATGGACGCACCGTCATGCTCATATAGATAAAGAAGAACACCATGCTGTGCTGCTGTAATATCAAACCGCAGAGCAAGCGTTCTGTCCGCGGCGCGGAATAGCGCCCGATGAGCCTGATGCATCAATCGGAATATCTGCGGGTTACTCATAATCAACCAATCTCAATATAGTTCGTATACGAAGTAATTCAAAAAACCACCTTGGCAAGGAAGAAAACTTCCTTTTCTAAAAATACCTCAAAACTGGATTGCGCCAGCTGCCGCACATCGTTATGTTTTGTTTCTCATAAAAAGGAAACCTGCCAATGAACAAAGCTGCTTAATTTCTGAATCCCCCCTTTGGGGCTTCAACAAACATTCCTCATTTCAAGCAGCAGGTTTATTATGCAATCGAACACTCATGCCCCAAGCAGCGAAAGCCGCTTTCCATTGCCCAACACCGACCGTGTCGTTTTTCTCAAGTCTGTCATTTCAGGCAACTATATCAGCGCTGGCGACTATACCTACTATGACGACCCAGATAATCCCGAAAAATTCCAAGAGAAAAATGTCCTCTACCACTATGACTTTGTCGGAGACAGGCTAGATATTGGCAAATTTTGCGCGCTTGGAACGGGCACCCGTTTTATTATGAATGGTGCCAACCACCGCATGGACGGCCCTTCAACTTTTCCGTTTCCTATTTTTGGTGAAGCCTGGTCGGAGCATATGCATTTGCTCAGTGATCTTCCAAGTAACGGCGACACTATCGTTGGTAACGATGTTTGGTTTGGCTATAATTCTCTTTTTATGCCCGGCGTAACAATTGGCCATGGGGCTATCATTGCATCAGGTTCCGTTGTTACAAAGGATGTTCCCCCCTACGCTATTGTAGGCGGCAACCCCGCCGAAATTATCCGGTACAGGTTTGATGAAGAGATAATTGCCGACCTCCTCAAAATAGCATGGTGGGATTGGCCGATTGAAAAAATCACCCGCAATGTTAGTTTGATCATGTCGGGTAGCGTCAACGACCTTAAGTCTTGTTGCTAATAGGTACTCAATATTAAGAACCATAAGGTAAGTCATAGTGAAATCCTCTCAGTCCATTGATGATGAAAAACTAGGTAGCCAGTCCAGAGAAACAACCGCAGAGATGGCGGTGTATGATGGGCCCTTTAGAATTGACGACTATATTCCTTATCGTATGGCGCAAGCTCAAATGGTGGTCCACCGTGCAGTATCTCCTGATACCAACCCAGAACTGCGCGCTATCGCTAACTTTACCCAGCGTGACATTCGCGTACTAGGTATGATAGGTCAGCACACGACTATATCCCCCTCAATGATTGCAGAACGAACAGGGCTTGACCGCGCCAGTGTCACAAGAGCTCTAGCGACACTAACAGACAAAAAAATGATTGTTCGCATGCAGAATGCCCAAGATGGCCGCGGCAAATATGTCGGCCTGTCAAAACTTGGTGCTACCTATTGCAACAAGCTTTTCCCGATTATGCAGGAATATGGCACCTATATTGAGCAAGCTCTGGATGCGGATGAAAAACAACAGCTCCTAGCCCTACTTGAAAAAGTTCGCCTGCACGCCGACGCTAGAATTGAGAAATAACTGCAAAATTCCATTCTTTTTTCAGGCACTTGACCATAGTCAAGTTACTGCCCTGGAAAATTGATATTCTGAGCAGGCTTTGAACGAGGCGGCAACTACTCCCTCACACAGGCACTGAATACACTCCGCTTCCCTTGTGTATTTGGACTACTGCCAAGCCGCCGTTGTGAAAAGTGCATCTATGGGTCTGATGTATGCAGGGGCGAAGTTCTTTTCGAATTTCGTTCCTGCAACTCTTTTTAGCTTCACCAATTGAGAATAAATTTACCTTTACGTGCCTTACTTATGCTCAATTGCACGAGGGGAAATTATCATGTTCGACGTAAGCAATTCTTTAGTCCTTTCTGGCGGCAACGTTAAAGGCGCTTATCAAGCCGGAGCGGTGAAGGCACTTTTGAACCACACTTTTTTAGATGGCAGTAAATTCGAACCGGGCGGCATATTCGGTGTCTCTGTCGGCTCAATGAATGGTGGTTTTCTAGCAGACAGAGCTGGCCGCGCTGCCTTGGCGGGCAAAGACCCCAACTGGGGTGATATAGGAAGTGAACTTGAAGCCTTCTGGCGAGACAATATTACGAGTTTCGCCTCAATCGGCAAAAAACGCGGTGCCTTCTCCCTAGCCTTCAGTATTATTGGCGGAAAATTCAACGGCCTCACGACAATGGACGGGGCTGCACACTTGGCTCGGGCCAACATCAGTGCTGAGAATTTGAAAGCCAGTAAAACCTTCTATGCTTGCGGTGTAACCAACATGGCAACCGGCAGTTACTTTAACGCAGATGTAGGAACCTTTGGCGATAAAATCTTGGACTATGTTATTGCCTCAACACGTGAACCTGTTTCCATGCCGCTCATGTGGGTAGACAGTCAGCCCCTTGCCGATGGAGGCCTCAGGAACATAGCCCCCCTTAAGCCTGCCATTAAAATGGGAACCAATAAAATGGCTGTCATCGCCATGAAACCAGACCACATGTCTGTTGTCGATGCCAAGAAAGAGTTTGGCCATATCATGAAGCTTCTAAAGCGCACCATTGGTACTCTCACAAGCGAAATTATGAACAACGACCTTAATCAAGTGCGGAAAATCAATACTCAAATCCAAGCGGAACTGGCAAGTGGTGCTCAAACACTTACGTCAGGAAAACGCATCATAGAGTTTCTTGAGGTCAGGCCTGAAGAACGACTACCCATCAATGTAACAAAATTCGATACCAACGATATTCAGAACTTAATTTCAATGGGCGAACGAGACGCCAAGGCTCAGCTCGAAAATGGTTGGCTAACCGGCGAGACGACACCGCAGTAACTACGGCTCTACTTGTGAAACTCCTGAGGTCAAACGCCAAAGCGTTTGGCCGCTTTCATAATACTTTTTTTCAAAAGGCGTCATAAAAGTTTCGGGTGTGAACGACTTCAGATCAGCAACCTGCCCCAGCAGCTGAAGTGCAGCTGCAAACTCTTCCAGATAAAGCTTCCAGTTTGACCGTAATTCCAACACACCACCTAGTTTTACGATGTAAGGAAAAACGGGTGCACCATGCCATCGACGTCCAAGGTGTTCAGATTTTGGCCACGGATTTGGGTACAAAATATAGTGCCTATCAAACTGCCACCCTGCCTTGTGAGCCAGTCGGTAGAAATCATTCAAGTCCGCCCTTGCTAGAATCAAGTTATCAGGGTCGCTGCCAGCACGTTCCCGGCTCAACCTGTTTTCAGACTTATCGATGCCGATAACCCAGTGATCAGGAAACTCTTTGGCTAGGGTACGGCTACTGTCCCCAACACCACAGCACGAATCAAAAACAATGGGACGATCCACACGTGCTATCTGACGTTGGATTAAATCAAAAACCTTCTGAGTGTGCTCAGCAATAGGTTTACGAAAAGGCTTCTCGATATGTTTAATGACAGTTTCTTTAAGGCGCTCATGCGGCCCAAGCTGATTGCTTTCTATACGTCTTGAATCTGCCTGCATACTGCGCTTGCCTATCGTCCAAACATGAAGAACTTGCTTCATTAAAAACAAGCTCTTCTATGGGATTAACCAGCGAACATCAAGCTTCCACCTTCATTTGACACAACAAGGTCTCAATGCCTCTTTGCTATCCTTGCGTGTTCAGCTTCTGACATTAGAGCGGAGAATCCCTTCTTATCTACATGGATCAAGGTTTCATGATCACCGCTTTCAAGATAAATGTCTTCTCTGTCGTCAAGGCTGCTATCAACAATCACCTTCATTGCATACGCAGATGCAATAGGGGGCGCTGCACCGGGATCACAGTCGTCAAAAATCATATCTACTTCGTCTTCACTAGCGAGACCAAGTCGTGCGTTGATCATATGACTAAGTTCAGACAGGTCTACTTTGCAGGATGCAGGAACAACAGCCATCATGTATCCATGATCGGTATTCAGAAGTACGCCTTTTGCAACTGACGCACCGGGTACATGAGCAGCTTGTGCTATGCGGTTCGCTGTATAAGCAGGCGCGTGCGGCACCAGTTCAAATTCTACATCAATCTCCCGCAGATAATTTTGTACAGTTGGGGCAACGGTCATTTCAGGTCTCCAAACTAAAAGGGGTGTACGGAGTCCTCATGCGGGCATGTCTCAGAGGGCCCGAGAATTATAGCATTTTTCTTGTTCTTGTTAAATATCTCACCGCTGCAAATTAGACCTAAAAGCCAGCTTGCACACCAGAGGCTTCTATGGCTTATTGAGCGCTGTTTGATTCACGCCTTTCCGTCAGGATTTTTTAATGACCGACAATACCGCCGAAATACTAGATGATCTTGTTAAAGCAGCCCTCAAGGGCGGTGCAGATGCAGCAGACGCTGTTGCGGTAGATGCAAGAAGCACAGGAATTTCATGGCGTGACGGGGCTTTCGAAGATGTAGAGCGTTCTGAAGGACAAGATATTGGTCTACGCGTCATGTTCGGCAAGCAACAAGCAATGGCCTCCACCAGTGACCGTAGACCCGCAAACTTGAAAGACCTTGTTGATAGAACCATCTCAATGGCCCGAGCTGTCCCTGAAGATGAATATTGCGGCTTGGCACCCGAAGAACGTTTAGCTAAGCCACCCTTCCATGAGCTGGATTTGTATGATGACACATATGTCTCTGCGGATATGCTTAAGGAAATGGCCGCTGAAGCAGAGGCATCCGCACGCGCTGTAGACGGCGTTACAAACAGTGACGGTGCCGGTGCTAGTGCAGGCAGTTGGGCTATCTCTCTTGCAACAAGCCATGGTTTCTCTGGCCACTATCAAGGCAGTAGTTTTTCAATGTCTATCTCCGCTGTTGCGGGTGAAGGCACGGAGATGGAACGGGATTATGATTTTTCCAGCAAGCGGCACTTTGCCGACCTTGCCAGTGCCACATCAGTGGGGCGCACTGCAGGCGAACTTGCTGTTAAACGATTAAAGCCAACCAAAGTTGAAAGCGGCGGCATGCCACTAGTGTTTGAGCCAAGGGTTGCCAACAGCATGCTAGGACACTTCTCTGGTGCCATCAATGGCGGCGCTGTAGCAAGAGGTACAAGTTTCCTGAAAGACATGATGGGCGAAGAAATATTTGGCCCTGACGTTTCAATTATTGATAACCCATTCATCAAGCGCGGCCTATCGAGCAAACTATTTGACGGTGAAGGCGTTGAAATGGCTAAAACTAGCCTCGTCGAAAACGGCTCCTTGAAAACATGGCTTTTGAACAGTGCAACAGCAAGGCAACTTGGCTTGCCTGTGACGGGCCACGCTTCCCGTGGGACTTCCTCTGCACCGGGCATTAGCACCAGCAACCTCTATATGGAAGCAGGTAAGCTTTCCCCCACAGAGTTAATGTCTGACATAAAAGA
>JBFOLV010000008.1:0-2680 GCA_040830325.1 Kordiimonas sp.
AAGGTATCGGTATGGTGGGCATGTTCCTGAATTTTGGTGTAGCTGCCCTTGTTGATCGCTTTACCCCTGAGCCACCAGAAGAAATTCAGCATCTGGTTGAGGATATTAGGGTTCCGGCGGGGGCGGGCTCAGCGCAAGTGAAATAAGCGTATTGGATAAAAAAGGGCTACCCCCGAAAGGGTAGCCCAAGTGGTGAGCTATAAAACTTTTATACTCCGCCGCGGAAGGCAAGCACCACAGGTAAGCGTGCTGCGCGCCATGCTGGGAAGAAGCCCCCTATTAGACCAATGAGCAGAGCAAGAATGATCCCATTCGTGAACAGCTCAGGGCTCATGGAGAAGGTAAAAGCTACCTGTGTGAAGTTTCCGCCGATTGTTGAGGTTGTAAGACCATCCATGAACAAGTAGGAAGCAATCGAACCAATCACGCCGCCAATAATGGAAAGCACTAATGATTCAGTAAGGGTTCCAAAGAAGGCTGATATGTTGCTGAACCCGATGGCACGTAGAGTTGCTATTTCTTGCTCTCGCTCGGATACGGATGTGTACATGGTGTTCAAGGCACCCGCTAGTGCACCAATACTCATGAGAATACTTAATATCCATCCAAGATATACCATGCCGTTTAGCGCTTCACCTTGTTCTTTGAAATAATCAGCTTCGGTTTCAGCGTCTAATATCAGGCGTGGATCGTCTTCAATGGTTTTTAGCAATCCCTCTACATTACCTGGTTCTTCAAGAAGGATACGTACAGTTTGAAAGCTGCTGCCACGGCGGAACTGTGTTTGCACGGTACGCGCGTCGGCCCAAAGTTCACTTTCAAACGCAGAACCACCAGTACTGAATACACCTACAACAGTCCATTCAGTTTTACCAAAACGCACTGAGTTACCAAGCTCAAAACCAGAGAATTCGCGCAACACAGCTTCGCCGACAATGATTTCATTCCGGCCTGCTTCAAACATACGGCCTTCGGTTATCTCGACGTTTCCGCGCAGATCAAAGCCCGCTTGCGAGACCCCGCGCATGGGCAAGTTTGCTTCGGTTTGTGTCGTGCGTTTAATGCCGTCGACCACAACATAAAGCTCGGCTGAATAGATAGGTTGCCCATTCTCGTTTTGGGCAATGCCCGGAGCCGCAGTAATGATTTTTACAACGTCATTTGACAGTACACTGTTGAGCTCTGAACGAGAACCGCTTCGTGTGATGATGGCAGTTTCAATTGAGCCTGCTCCTTCTAAGGTCTTCTTAAAGCCATTTGACATGGATAAGAAAGAAAGCAGAACAGCAACTACCACAGAGATTGCTAATGTCGCAGCTAACGCCATCCAGAAACGCTGAGGCAGGCTTCGGATATTCATTGCGATAACGGTCCCGATTTGGGAAAAGATGTTAAACATAATCAGGTCCTTTCCTATCGGCGACTAAGCGCTGTAATAATGTTAAGCTTGAGCGCACTACGAGCAGGTATAATGCCAGTGATAAAGCCGAAGAAGAGCATCAGGCCGATGGTTTGCCAGACAATGTAATCTTTCAGTATCACCGTAACAGGGAACTGCGGTGCATTGTTCAGGATTTCAAGGACGAACGTTCCTGCAAAAAGCCCGGCACTGCCACCAATAACGGTTAGTAGCGTTGACTCTACCAGTACTATTTTACATATCCGTCCCGATGTGAAACCCAGTGTTTTCATGACACCAATTTCGTTAGTGCGCTCCCGTATAACCAGCACCATAGAGAAGCCCACAATCACGAGGATGATAAAGAAGGCCGCAAACACTACTGAAGTTACGATCAGGCCAATATTTCCAAGCTGAGCTAAGAAGCTTTTGTTGAAGGCTTTCTCTGGTACTGTTTCGGTCTCAAATGGTGTGTTAACGAACATCTCGTCTATGTTCTTGATCACTTGTTCATTGACGCTTGGATCAACGGTTCTGATACCCATCCAGCCAATGTAATCACCGCCGAACGACTGTGTTTCATTGAAGTATTTATAGTGGATATAGACACCGTTTGTATCATCTTGTGGGTTAACACCCTTGTAGATACCTTCAATGTCAAACTCCCATGTTGAGTTGCCATCATTTTGAGAAAAGATGTTAGAGCTCAATGGGATACGGTCGCCAAGTTTCCAGCCGTGTGTTTTCGCAATAGCTTCACCAACCAAAATACCTTGGCGGTTCTTTTGCCATGCGTCATGTTCGGCATCACCAATATCAATGGTGCTGCTATAAACATCTAGTAACTTGGTTTCATCGACAGCAAAGGTCAGAACTTGCTGGCGTGGGTCTTGATAATAACCACCAAACCAATTCATGTGCACAACAGCGGCAATACCTTCAACGGTTTCAACCTTACGTACATAAGAAATTGGTAGCGGCTGTGTGAAGTTGATCTTATTGACTGAAATGAGGCGGTCATCAGCGGATAACTCTACGCCCGCATTCATGGCATCGTCAAAAGAGGTAAGTGCCACGTAAATAAGGAAGGCTACAAAAATTGCGATGCTCGTCAACACAAACCTTAGAGGTTTGCGTACAAGATTTTGAAGGGGTAAATATAGGTCGGTAGCGATCAAGACATTTGTAAGTAGATCTCGGAGAGATCGTAGTCGTTTGTTAACCCCTGTTTTTTCTCCAATCCACCACAGTACCCAGAAAGGCCCCCCAAGAGGCACAGTC
>JBFOLV010000009.1:0-4315 GCA_040830325.1 Kordiimonas sp.
AAGATGATGTAACCGACGCAACATACTGGCTGATTGAAAACGAGTTTGCAGACAAAGAACGCATCTGTATCGCAGGAGCATCCTATGGGGGCTATGCATCTTTAATGGGAACGATCAAAGAACCTGACTTGTATCAATGTGCTATTTCAGTGAATGGCGTCACAAATCTACCCAAGCTAAAATCACAAGACAAATTCACGACCATTGGAGGCCGAGACTGGACCAAAACCATGGGCCTTAAAGGCGTAGATGATGAAGACGTTTCACCTCATCATCGTGCGGAAGAAATCAATATTCCCGTTTTACTGATCTCGTCCAAAGACGACGCTCGAATTCCCTATACTCATACCAAGGACACTCACAGCAAGCTGAAGCGCCTCAAAAAAGACAGCCATTATGTAAAACTGGATAATGGAACGCACCATATGCTTACAGCAGAATCTCGGCTTGTGACTTTACGAGAAACAGAGAAGTTTCTCGCTAAACATATTGGGAATTAATCTGACCTAAATTCCACAGGCTATCGCTGCGGCGATAGCCAAGGTGCGGCGTGCCTCTTCTACATGCAGGTCTTCAATCATCTTGCCGTCCAATACTGCGACGCCTTTTCCTTCAGACTTTGCTTCATGGAACGCCGCAATAAGCTTTTCAGCATAAACCACATCATCATCACCTGGCCCGAACGCCTCATTCGCACCATCTATCTGTGTGGGATGAATTAGTGTTTTACCGTCAAACCCCATGTCTCTCGCTTGCAGGCATTCATCCCAAAAACCATCCGAATTTCTGAAATCATTATAAACACCATCAAGGATTGTTAAGCCGTACGCCCGTGCTGTTAACACCGCCAAACCAAGGGCAGTAATGACAGGCTCACGTGTTTTAGTATGCTGTGCACGAAGGTCTTTTACTAAATCATTTGTACCAACAACAAAACATGACAAGCGCTCTGAAGAGGCAGCTATCTCCTCCGCACGCAAATAGGCCATAGGCGTTTCAAGCATCGCCCAAACTGCCGTATCTTTCGCTCCCGTTTCTTCAATGAGCTCAGAAACAGTGTGGACAGTTTCTGCGCTATCCACCTTTGGGATCAGGATAGCCGAAGGCTTGGCTGCTGCTACACTGCGTACATCATCTTGCCACCATTCAGTATCTAAGCCATTGACACGAACAATCAGTTCACGGTGTGCGTACCCACCTGACTTAACGGCTTCAACAGCCTTATCTCTGGCATGCGCTTTCATTGCTGGCGCTACAGCATCCTCAAGATCAAGGATCACACCATCGCACGACAGGCTTTTTGCTTTGGCAAGTGCACGCTCATTGTCTGCGGGCATAAATAACATGCTACGGCGAGGACGATACTCTGACACAAATTCACTCCTGAAGGATAAAGCCCCAGCTATTCGGCTGGGGCATCATTCTTTACCAACCGCAAGACCGGTTCTGGTTTTGCTCATCCAGCCATACTTTGAGCGGTTCAAAGTATGCAACAACCGAAGAACCATCCATCTGGCGACTTCCCGTGAATGCCTCCAGCGCCTCTGGCCATGGCTTATTTGCACCCATATCGAGCATAGCGCTGAACTTAGCCCCTACTTCTTTATTGCCGTATATTGAACAACGATGAAGTGGTCCCTCGTACCCCATCTGCTCGCATGCGGATTGATGGAACTGGAACTGCAGAATATGTGCAAGGAAGTAACGCATGTAAGAAACATGGTTTGGAATATGATATTTTGCACCTGGATCAAACGCGTCCGCTGGACGCTCATTTGGCGCTTTCACCCCTTGATATTCTTCCCGCAGTTTCCACCAGCCTTCGTTATATGTTTCTGGTGTGAGTTCACCGGAAAATACCTGCCAGCGCCATTTATCTACCATCAAACCAAACGGCAAGAAGGCAACTTTATTGAGTGCCTGCTGCATGAGAATTGCTATATCAGCATCAGCAGAAGGGGCCTCATCCAACAACCCAGTTTGCATCAAATAGTCTGGCGTGATTGAAAGCGCGATCATGTCACCAATAGCTTCATGGAAACCATCATGCGCGCCAGTTTGGTCCAAGAAGCTCTGTTCCTTATATCCACGCTGGTAAAGATTGTGCCCTACCTCATGGTGCATTCTGATAAAGTCTTCACCATTTACCTTGGTAAACAACTTGATGGGGAAAACAACTTGCCCGGCTAGAATTCAAGCAGACGCGTGGCACGCAAATTCTCGGTCCTTTAGCCTAGTTAAAAGCGACCGGTCCCAAAAAGTATCAGGTAATGCGTCAAAGCCGAGAGACTGGAAGAAGTTATCTGCAGCACCAGCCATCTTTCTCGCGTCATACTGTTTGTCTACTAGAAGCTTCGTAAGATCATAACTCTGTGCGCCACCTTCAGGCTTCACAAGTTCATACACATTACCCCACGACTGGGCCCACATATTGCCAAGTAGGTGCGCTGGAATTGCCCCCTCGTCTGGTACAACGCGGTCACCATAATAATCTGAAAGCTCAGCGCGGACATGGCACTGAAGTGAATCGTAAAGAGGTTTAACCTGACCCCACAAACGGTCAGCTTCAGCAGCGAAAGCATCCGGCTCCATGTCGTAACCAGCGCGCCACATTGCACCAACGTCGGAATAACCAAGCTCTCGGGCACCTTCGTTCGCAATCTCAATTGACCGCGCATAATCTTCTTTCATAGGTGCTGAAGCCTTACGCCATCCATCCCAAGCCTCAAGCATTTCTTCAGGATTTTTACCGCCCGCGAGAATATCAGACACATCACCAAGTGTTTTCTGCTCACCGCCCATATCAACTTTACCCGTAGCATAAGCCGCACCGAGTTCAGCCTTCAAAGTTGCAAGCTCAGAGGTTTTTGCACCATCGTCAGGTGCTGGGAGAGAGAGGCTAAGTTTGAGCTTATTGAACTTACGGGCGAGCGCTGCCGGCAGTTCTAGTTCTTGATATTTCTTCGCTTCATTTGCTAGCTCAACAGTCAACAAGATGTATTTTTCGTCTGCTTCCGCCACAAGCTTGTTGGTGTCATGTGTAATGAAATTGGCATTCACCCAAGAAACACTACCCAAATATACACCCGCTTCATTGAGTTTAGCTTCTGCGTCCACAATAAATTGCTGCGCGTCTTCAACAGTTGGCTTTCCATCAACTGTCACCTGCACATCAGCTTGTTCGCAGCCCGCAATCATCAATGCGATTGCAGATACCGCTGACATCTTAGAAATATGTCTGATCATACTTTGCCCCCGTCCGTTTCGGACTTATCTGACTTCACCGTTCTGCGCATAAAAAAAGGCGCAGAACGCATCCTGCACCTTTTTGATTTTTTTTCAATTGCGCTTTGCAGTTAGTCCAGCGACAAAATGCCCTGATTAAGTAGAGATTCTGCAATTTGCACCGCGTTAAGCGCAGCACCCTTACGCAGGTTATCTGAAACAACCCAAATATTCAGACCGTTATCCACTGTTTTGTCTTCGCGGATACGAGAAATATATGTTGCGAAGTCACCAACACACTCAAGCGGTGTCGTATATCCACCGTCTTCACGCTTATCCACCACAAGGCAGCCCGGCGCTTCACGTAGAAGTTCACGAGCTTCTTTGTCGCTTAGTGGCTTCTCAAATTCCAAATTAATTGCTTCAGCGTGGCCAACGAATACAGGTACACGAACACATGTTGCTGTCACACTAATATTAGGGTCTAGCATCTTGTGCGTTTCCGCAACCATCTTCCACTCTTCTTTCGTAGAGCCGTCTTCCATGAACACGTCAATGTGTGGAATGACATTGAAGGCAATCTGCTTCGGGTACACGTTTGTTTCAATAGGATCGTTCACAAATACAGCACGTGTCTGGTTGAAGAGTTCATCCATCGCTGCATTACCAGAGCCTGAAACTGACTGATATGTTGATACAACAACACGCTTGATTGTTGCCGCATCATGAAGAGGTTTCAAAGCAACCAACATCTGAGCGGTAGAACAGTTTGGATTTGCAATGATATTTTTCTTGATGCCGTCTTTCAACACATGCGCGTTCACTTCAGGAACAACGAGCGGCACATCTGGGTCCATCCGGTAAAGCGATGCATTGTCGATTACGATTGTGCCTGCTTTTGCAGCCTTAGGCGCATATTCTTTGGATACACTTGAACCCGCAGCAAACAAAGCAACATCAACATCTGTAAAATCGAACGTATCTAGTGCAACAATCTTGAGTTCCTTATCGCCGTACCCAACTTCCTGTCCAATGGACTTTCGTGATGCGATCGCAATAACTTCCGGTGCTGGAAACTCACGTTCAGCAA
>JBFOLV010000010.1:0-4265 GCA_040830325.1 Kordiimonas sp.
AAAATGCTGCGAGATTTCGCGTAAAAACGATGAGAGTCCATCAACCGATCGCGAGATTTCATGAATCTACTCTCAGATTTAGGTATTAAAAGGCAATAAATTACTCAAAGTAGGCACTTTCAGCCACGCTTTTTAGCAGAAAATAGAAGGTTCTTGGGGTGTATTGCACATTTATGTGAAGATTTTGTGCATTTTGCACATTCACCGTTTGTATTTAGCTCAAGGCGTTGGTTTATCTTTGAACTTCACCAGTTCCAATCTTCTTTAACACCCACATTAAGGATCCGTAAGTCCGGATCAACGACTCATCGATGTCAGTTAGATCTAAGTTGTTGATGTCATCAAAGAGTAGCTTGGCAGCAGCACGGTCTGTCTTCTGAAGTCCGTACTTGGCTTTATCTAGAGCAGGAAGTGTCGTCCAATCCAGATTGTCTATGTTGGCAAAAGCGCTTGTTCGGCTGGCTTCTAGGGGGGTAGGGGTGTTGGTGGCTATGGCAATTCCAATGATTTGCTGAGCCAATTCAAGCTCAACAAGCAGTCTGTCGTCGGCATTAACTTTGAAATAGTTAACGGCCTCAAGGGTGGCATCATCAGGGTCGGAGATTGTTTGCGTTTGTTTTATAGCATCGCTAACAATTTGCTCAAACTGCCCGATATATTCGTAATCGATTTTCTTTGTCATCCTGCCAATTTTGCCGATAGCTTTTTGGACAGGATAGCGATTAACGTCTGCAACTACCAGAGTCACAGCATTGACATCCTCCCCCACCTATCGCTTCGCTATATCGGTGGGGGATTCCTGACACTTGACATCCTCCCCCACCTATCGCTTCGCTATATCGGTGGGGGATTCCTGACACATGGTGAAGGAACGTGAGTGACTGGAGTCACCCCTTAGTTACCAACTTATGTATCTTATGCAGCGACACGCTCTACTGGTGGTCTTTGCAGACCAGCACTCGACCCGAAAAATTCAGTTCGATTTGCGTGTTGAGTTACATGTTGAGCCGCTGCATCTAAGTGCCGTCTAGCACTCGACCAATGCGCTAACGCCTTGGTACGCTCAACTGTTGTTCTTGAGTCACAGATACACCAAGCTAAGAAAGCAGAGTACAAGTCTCGCTGGTACCACTTTCCATCAATCTTAGTCCATCGAGTAGAAAGTGATTTCTTTGTGTATTGATCTGTGTCGTGACTGTATTGCGATAAACGCGCCTTAACCGTGTTGATAAACTCAAATCTTGCATCAGCATTTTCGGCTTTACACTTAATTTTTGTTATCAGTCCACTTGGGGCAAATGCGTTAATCGATTTACCAAACATCTTTTGCCAGCCTTTCACGCTGACCTTTTCTGTTACAATCTCATCGCCCAATGCCAAAACATCATTAGCAATAATGTCATGGTACTGCTTGCGCTTGGCTGCAAGCAGTCTGTGAAGCTCAACGACTTGGGCATTGATTTTGTGCCAGCGTTTGCTCCTAACAGTGTCTCTTGTTCCTTTCTTGCGCTTCCAAACATAAACCGTTTTTCTGCCACGAACCTTTGCCACTCGTTGGTAGTTATCAGCATTTAAAAGGCGCTGGATACGAGCATTTTTACGCTGTAGCTTGGCTAATTTTGGGCTTTGTTGCGTAATTCAGGCGAGAAACCAAACCTGCCAAAGTTGAGTGACTTTTATACAAAACACTGAGTTTCAGGCATACCAAGTCCTGTAAGTTTGTTCAGTGCTTTGATCATGGCGTAGGTCTCGCCAACCTGAGCATTGTAATTTCTTAGGCTCAATTTCCCACCTAGTAGTTGTTTTACTCTGTACATCGCTGTCTCTGATAGAGAGCGCTTATGATAGCCATACCGCTTTTTCCACTTCTTGTTGGAGCCGTAGAGCTTCTGACAACCTACTGCTAAATTGCGAGGGTGTCCTTGCTCCCAGAACGCTGCCCCTTCTCGTGGCGGAATAAGCGGAACCGCTCGCTTGAACCGTATAGCATCATGGCAATTCCTTGTGTCATAAGCGCCATCACCTGATATCTCAATGATTTTACGGCGTGTTTGCTTGAGTAAATTTGGGAGCACTTCGGCATCGGTTACGTTAGATAAGCTCAGCTCTGCTGCGACGATTTCGTGGGTGCTTGTATCTACTGCGATATGCAGCTTACGCCAGACTCTGCGCTTCCCGTCAGTACCATGTTTTTTGACTTTCCATTCACCTTCGCCATAAACCTTGAGGCCAGTGGCATCAATGGCCAGATGTTGTATTGCTCCTCTGGTTTTGGTTTTAAATGAAACCTCAACTTCCTTAGCTCGGCGGCTTATGCAGGTGTAGTGCGGGCAAACAAGCGGGATGTTAGCCAGCTTAAATACTGAGTCTAGAAAACCTTGCAGCGCTCTCAATGGCATAGAGAAAACACGTTTCACCATCAGTGCGGTAGTAATGGCTAAGTTGCTGAATCGGCGAGGTCTGCCACGCTTACCTTGTTTGTTTTGCTTCCACTCGGCTATCGCTTCCTCGTCAATCCAAAAGGTCAGAGAGCCACGGTTGATTAAGGCTTTATTGTACTGCTTCCAGTTAGTTGTTTTGTAACTTGGTTTAGGCATGAGGCTACGACGATTGATGGGTGTAGCTGATCAGATCGTAGCGTCTTGATTTAGTTCCATCGAATTACGCAACAAAGCCCTAATTTTGCGTCGAGCTTCTTGATATCCGCAACGAAACCAAGCAGCTTAGCCTCAGTTTCGCTGTAAATGGCAATACTGTTCACGCCAACATCAAATGCCACGCGGCGACCTTTAGCTTTCGCTTGGTCGTCGAGGTGTTTTTGCTTTTTCGGAGCAAACCCCGCAATAACGCTTTGAACGTAAAGGCGCTCTTTACCTTTAACTGTTCTAAGAATGACGCGGTTGTACTTAATCTTGCCGCTCTCAATATCGGATAAAACCTTCTCTTGGTAGCCATCAGTGTCACGAGTATCCAGTAGGGACAACGGACATTGGATACTGCCCCAAGCTAAGCGTGTTGGCTTCTTGCTATCACCCATTTTTATCATGATTGCGTCGTGAGAATTAACTTCAAGAGAGCGTAAGGGGCGATGCTTCGACTTAAATCTTGGGCGACCAAAACCGCTAAACATGTGACGTTCAATCGAGGCCCAAGCTCGACTTGATATACCTTGAGCCACATCTGATTGGATGTGCTGCCCGAAATAACAACCATTTCGCATAGGGGTGATCTCACGGATAAGATCATACTTGCTAAGCTTGTAGGACTTTCTCAGACTAGATAAACCGTTGGCGATTTTTCGTTTATCCTTGGAGAGCGTTTTTAATGACTTTTTATCGCTTGTTCTTTCGGCTTTCTTGATTGCTATGTTGATTGCTTTGAGCTCGCTCATTAAAGGCGAGTATTCCGCGTCCAACCTCATTGCGTCTAACCTTTTTAGGCCGAGAGCAAGGATAGCGTTGTACAACTTGGTTGCCAGCTGCATACGGATTTTAACCTTTGCTATGTCAGATGAAGACGCACGAACTGGAAATTCAGCAACGTATACGTTTTTCTTTTCTTTTGCCATGCGCCCTCCTATGTCTGGTAAATCGGTATGCAGTTATTTAAAATGTAATAATCTGAATTAATATAGGCACTTAAGATGAAAGAATCAATGTCGGTATGCAATAATTTTCAAAAAGGACGTCACAGCTGCTATTCACTACACTTACACGTGGTTTTTGTCACAAAGTACAGGAAGAAAGTTTTTGGCTCATTGCATCTGGAAAGCCTAGAATCAACGTTTAGAGAGTTGTTATCTGGATTCGACGCTGAACTCACTGAGTTTAACGGTGAGTCTGATCATGTACATTTGCTAATAGCAACATCACCCAAAACCCCTAGTGTTGCCAAGATTGTTAATTCACTAAAGGCGACTAGTTCACGTCGAATTCGCCGAGACTTTAATGACGTAGCTGGAGCTTTTAATAAAAACACGCTCTGGAGTAGGTCATACTTCGCAGGCACTTGTGGTGGTGCCCCTCTGGAGGTGATTAAACAGTACATTGAGCAACAGGATAGACCTGATTAATGTGCTGTCGCACATTTGGCTATTCCCCTCCCCCCTCTTTCGGAGGGAGTACCCTAGCCTATATGGATGGTGAAGGAACGTGAGTGACTGGAGTCACCCCTTAGTTACCAACTTATGTATCTTATGCAGCGACACGCTCTACTGGTGGTCTTTGCAGACCAGCACTCGACCCGAAAAATTCAGTTCGATTTGC
>JBFOLV010000011.1:0-2343 GCA_040830325.1 Kordiimonas sp.
AAAGGTTCGTTGCCCATAGAAACCATAGGGTTCTCAACGGATACATCATGTTATTCTCTATGACCGGCAGCTTTTATTCTATAAATGGTATGAGCCTTAATAGAGCTGATGTTATGGTGCCCGCATGATGGTTTTTCGGTTACTTATTTCTTTCCTGCTCTGGGGCGTAATGTCGGTCAGCTTGCAAGCTGAGGTGCCTGACTATGCCCGAGCAGAGAGCGTAATACTCTGTGAAGAAGAGGGGCGCGGGTTGGTTATGCCTTCTTTTGATGAGGCTTACTGCCGGGAAACAACATACTATAAATTCAGCCCTTTCAAAAAACTGGTATGGATTAAGACCACTCTGGATGTTTCAGATGAACTTATCGATTATAAGGAACCGTTAGGCTTATTTTTATCTGGAAAGATAGCAAGCAAGGTATATCTCAACGGTGATTTGATTGGGACGAATGGTTCGCCTGCCATGCAGGCGGAAGATGAAATTGTCGGCAAAATGGATGTGGTCTTTTATCTGCGTACGGGCCAAGTAAAAGCTGGACCGAATGAGATCATCATTCAGATGTCTGGGCATCATGGTTTTATACCACTCGCATATCCTATTCATTTCATCGCGGTGGGACCGTACCAATATCCCCCAAATATTGCCCTGCAAGGGTATCTTCCTTCCTTCATTCCATTCGGTATCTTGTTGGTTGGTGCCTTATATTTTGGCGCTATCGCGCTATACAGGCAGCAAGATAGGCGCCTTTTACTTTTGCCTTTTGCTGCCTTGTTTGCGGTTGGCCAACTGATAGCTGAGGTATCGAGGGGGCTTATCCAATATGACTATCCCTATCATGATGTACGGCTCGTGTTGGTGATGCTTTTTGCTGCTGCCACGGGACTATGCTTGTTGGTCCATGTAGTTGATAGATACGGCAATAAACATAAAGGCCCTGCCTTAATTTTTGGGCTGGTCGCAACAATTATTGTGGTTTCTATGGAAGACACATTTGGTGGAAAGGCATTGCTCGCGCTGCAAGGGCCAGCTTTCATAGGCGGGTTGGGTGTTGGACTAGCAGCCCGTGCAGGAAAAGAAAAAGCCCTCAGTTATGCTGTGGTGCTTCTGGCGTTTTCCGTTGCCATTCAGCCCGTACTCGACGCGTTTTTGGATGTTTATTATTTTTACATGGTAGCGGCTTTGTTGCTTTTCATGTTTGTACAACAGGCTCGAACCAATGAGATGGAGAAAAAAGCACTGGCTGCTGAACGTGCTCGTGCGGAACGCCTTCAACAAATTCTAGCTGACACCAAAGAGAGGCAAACACCGAGTGCGGTGAAGGTAAGCGAAGCCGGCAAGGTGGAAATGATATCGGCCGATAAAATTATCTACTGCAAAAGTGCAGCGGACTATGTGGAGCTTCATATTGAAGGCAGAGGTTCTGTCTTGCGCGCAGGCAGCCTCTCTGAACTTGAAAAGGACTTGCCGCAAACGTTTCTGCGTGTGCACCGCTCTTATGTTGTGAACGGCGAGTTTATTAAGGCGTTAAAGCGGGAAGCAAACGGCTCTGGTTCTCTTCAATTGATAACAGGTGATGAGGTGCCCGTGAGCCGTCGTATTATGCCAACTGTACGAAAGGCTCTGGTGTAGCCATTAATATGTAAGGACTTGAGGTAAATGCTCAAATTGAGGGTACCCGACGTTAATGAGTTACATGCACTGAGCTTATTGTGTCTACGATCAAAGGCTTATTGGGGATATGACGAGGACTTCATGGAAGCTTGCCGCGAAGTTTTAACCATTACGGCAGAAGATTTAAATCGAGATCACGTGTGGGTTGCTGAAGGCCCTGACGGAGTGGTCGGGGTGCTGCAAGTGCAAGCCTGTGCAAAAGTAACAGTGCTCGATAAGTTATTTATAGACCCAGACACGATAGGAATGGGAGCAGGGCGATTTCTTTTTGAAAAAGCGAAAGAAATTGCAAGAGGGTATGAACCTAAAATTATGACTATCGATGCTGACCCTGGAGCAGAAAGTTTCTATACAAAAATGGGTGCGGTAACCGTAGACAGGGTTCCGTCCACGGTCATTGAAGGAAGGATGTTACCGTTCATGCATTATGATCTGAGCACCTGACTAAACTACAGGCCGCTTGGCATAAGTTAGATGCCCAGTTTTGATCCAAACCTTTGCACCACTTGCGCTTGCTTTTATATTCACGGGTTGGTCCACAGGCGTGCGGAGCCAGCTGCCTTTCTCAAATTGTTCACCGCTTTCTTCAAAGCCGCCTTCTAGTACAAAAAACTCTGCACCGCCTTCAGGGGTAAGGGAAACGGGCGTGTTTGCCTCCCATGTTTCTAGGC
>JBFOLV010000012.1:0-8159 GCA_040830325.1 Kordiimonas sp.
AGAGGGCTTTCTACAGCAGCTGATTGCAGGCGCATCTCGTGTGTTGAGCGGCTAGACCCGTCTGTATCGATGATCCAAGTGCGGAACATGGCGTTGGCGTCAAGCTGAGACCAGCCAGTTTGCAGTCCGCCGCGGTCGTGGTCTTGGATAGAGCCAGCGTAAACAAAGGCTACACCGTCAATAATATTGTCTTTTTCAACATTGAGCTGGAAAACATTTGTTTGACGGAAGTTGTTACCGTTCATTAGTTGCCATACTGAAAACTCTGGGTGTGCGTCACCAGTTGTGTTGCCCATAGACAAACATGTCGGGCGGTCTGCACCAGATGGACACTCAGGGAAATCAAACGCAACATCGTAGCCGTAAGGCGCATCAGCGTTAGCTGTAAGGATCGCGTTATAGTACGAGCTTGGCGTTTGAACATCAACTTCCTGGTGATCGTCACGGTAGAAGCGATGATGTACAAAACCTAGGTTTATACGGGTGCTTTCTTCAGGTGACCAAAGAAGTTGAGCACGTAGGAAGCGTTCATCTTCACTGCCAATGTGGTTGTCGCGGACGTTGCGAATCTTACCTGATTTAGTGCCAGAAGAGCCGGTTACGCGAAGCGCTAGTTGGCCTTCTACGATTGGCATATTTACATAACCATAGCCACGTGTTTCGATGCCTGGGCGATTGTGCTCATGTTTGAAAAGCACAGATGCGCCGATCTCAGTTTCATCAAGATTTGGCTTGTTAGTGATTACACGAACAGTACCGCCAATGGCGTTTGAACCATAAAGTGTACCTTGAGGTCCGCGAAGTACCTCAACACGCTCAACATCATACAAATCACCAAAGTTGAACGGGATGCCGTCCGTAAAGGTACTTGTAGTATTTGGTGTTGCGTCATTTGCGCCCACTAAGCCACGCAGAATAAGTTGACCGCGGTTCATACCGTCGCCGATACCAGGTGCCGCAGCACCAGCGATTGAACGGAAGAAGTCCTCTTTGTTTACGAGGTTACGCTTTGCGATTTCAACAGCACCAACAGTGGCAATGTTCATTGGAACTTCTGTTACCAATTCCTGCTTTTTACGTGCTGTTACGTAGATTTCTTCAAAACCGTTATCGTCGGTATCAGCTGCGGCGTCCTGAGCTACAGCGGGCAGGGCAACAGCGCTAATCGCGCCATAAGCCACAGTGCCCATGAGCAATTTGCTCATAAGGTCTTTCTGAGACATTCTATTTCCTCCAGTAGTTTAATAACTTTAGTAGTGTTTTTGTTATTGGATGTGACGCTAGGCTTAGATTCTCAAGATCGCAAGAATGTTAAAAAAAGGAATCCGACACATTTTTGCAATATAAAAAAGTGTGTTAATTTGACAACAGTATTTGCTAACTAATTTCAAAATATTAGAATATAAAACTATTTATATAATTTTATGTGATTTTATTAGAATGTTTATTTTTGGTGCTCTGAGGGAAGGGAAGCTCAGTGTGGCAGGATAGAGCGCAACTTGGTGTTAGTTTAGGGCATTAGTGTATTATAGATAATACAGTCTATATCGGATACGATGGTTGTAGGGAGTGTGTATCAGTTCCTTGTGATTGTTCGCTCGTGTCATTAGGGTCTTGCGAGTAGAATCGTTTGCATCGTAGAATTTCAAATCAACACTCCATGGATGTGATTACTTTATGAAAGTCCTGCAAGTTTTTGGTACACGGCCAGAAGCCATAAAAATGGCACCAGTGGTACAAGCCCTTGAAGAGGCAGCTGATATTGATAATCGGGTTTGTATAACTGCCCAACACCGCGACATGCTTGACCAAGTCCTTGGCTTTTTCGATGTCCGTGTAGATCATGATTTGAACATTATGAAATCGGCGCAGGGACTTGCCGATGTAACAGCGCGCATCCTTACGGGACTTACTGCTGTTTTTGAGCAAGAAAAGCCAGACCTTGTCTTGGTGCATGGTGATACGAATACAACTATGTCTGCGTCACTGGCGGCATACTACCAGCAGATACCTATCGGCCATGTTGAAGCAGGCCTTCGAACGCATAACCTTTATTCACCGTGGCCAGAGGAAGCCAATAGGCTCATTACCGATAACCTATCGGCTCAGTGTTTTGCACCCACAGAAGGTTCGAAAGAGAACTTGCTTAAGGAAAATATTGATCCCGCAAAAATCAGTGTCACGGGTAATACGGTGGTGGATGCGCTCTTTATGGCGAGAGACCGAATTCTTGGAGATAAAGAATTAGTGGCATCTCTGGAGCAGAAGTTTGATTTTCTGGATGATAGTAAAAACCTTATTTTAGTTACAGGGCATCGTCGTGAAAGTTTTGGGCAGGGCTTTCAGGATATGTGCGCCGCGCTCGCTGCTATTGCAGGGCGCAGTGATGTTGAAATATTGTATCCAGTACACCTCAACCCAAATGTAAAAGGGCCGGTGCATGAGGCATTGTCAAGCAACGGTAATGTCCATTTGATTGAACCTCAAGACTATCCAGCTTTTGTCTATTTGATGAATAGATCACACATTATATTAACTGATTCAGGTGGTGTGCAGGAAGAAGCCCCCTCTCTCGGAAAGCCGGTTTTGGTAATGCGTGAGAATACTGAGCGCCCTGAAGCAGTTGCAGCCGGGACCGTTAAACTAGTAGGTACGGATGCTGCTGTCATTGAGCGAGAGACATGCAGGCTGCTTGATGACCAGAGTCACTATAAGAGTATGGCTGAATCCCACAACCCCTACGGTGATGGTACAGCAGCTAAGCAAATTTTGGAGGCTATTCGCCGTGTATACCTATAAAAGTATTTGTGTTGTTGGCTTGGGTTATATCGGACTGCCAACAGCTGCGGTTTTTGCAAAAGCAGGCCTGCAAGTTACTGGGGTAGACGTTAATGAACAAGCAGTTGCAACCATTAATGAAGGTAAAGCACATATTGTAGAAGTCGACCTCGACGGACTTCTGCAAGGGGTGGTGTCTAACGGCAGCTTAAGGGCGCAAACCACACCAGTTGAAGCTGATACTTTTATCATTGCTGTGCCAACTCCATTTAAAGGCAATAATGTGCCTGATCTCGCTTACGTGGAGGCCGCAACGAAAGCAATTGCGCCTTTTGTTAAAACTGGCAATTTGATCGTACTTGAATCTACAGTGCCGCCTGGTGCCACGGATAAAATGGTTGCTTGGTTGGAAGAAGCGCGCCCCGATTTGAAGAACGCTGGTGGTGTGGGTACCGCTTATTATGCCGCGCATTGCCCTGAGCGGGTATTGCCAGGCCGGGTTCTTATCGAGCTTGTTCAAAATGATCGTATCATTGGCGGTATCACTGAAGAGTGTGCGGAACGCGCGCAGGCATTATATGAAACATTTCTGAACGGGGATTGTTACCTTACGAATGCCCGTACGGCTGAGCTCGCAAAGCTTTCAGAAAATGCTTACCGCGACGTAAATATCGCTTTCGCTAATGAGCTTTCAATTATTGCTGATAAATTGGATATTGATCCATGGCAGCTTATTGAGCTTTCAAATAAACACCCTCGCGTGAATATCTTGCAGCCTGGCCCAGGCGTTGGCGGACACTGTATTGCTGTCGACCCTTGGTTTATCGTTGATGCAGCACCTGATGAGGCTCAATTGATAAAAACAGCTCGTGACGTGAATGACGGGAAACCGGAGCTTGTTATTGACAAGGTTAAACGTGCTGTGGATCGCTTTAAGGAGCCTGTTGTTGCGTGTTTTGGACTTGCGTTTAAGGCAGATATTGATGATCTGAGGTGTAGCCCTGCGCTTTCTATTACTGAACGATTGGCTAAGGACCTAGAGTGCAAATTGCTTGCTGTTGAACCAAACGTGGAACAGCTGCCGGATAGTTTGACAAGCAATGGCGTTCAACAAGTGAGCGCGCTTGACGCACTTGAGCAAGCTGACATCTTGGTTTTTCTTGTGGATCACAAGCCTTTCAAACGTTTACCAGCAGGCAAACGCGCTGAAAAAGTTGTTATCGATACGCGAGGTATTTGGAATTAATTGGAATGGCGGAGTCGGAGGGATTCGAACCCTCGAGGGCGTTGCCACCCAACACGCTTTCCAGGCGCGCGCCTTAAACCGCTCGGCCACGACTCCTTAGGTCTGCTATTGGTCTAGTCAGACTGCGGGCGCACTATAGTCATCTTCTAGATGATGACAAGCCTTAAATCCTCTGCTAGGTATTTTACCGGGATTATGGAAAAGGGAGCCCAACACTGTTTTTGGCAGGGGAATTGACCTGTTAGCTAAACTATCTATGTAGCTAGTAGGCCACGAATTGTTAACCAGATGGCATTAAACTGGATTGTAGTTGTGCAATTGTTAATGCTACTGCTTCGCCCGAAGATAGTGAGAAATAACTTTAGCGATTGTTAACTTGGTCTTGTTAAGACTGGTTGAACAGCTATTTGTATTAAGCTTACCAGTCCGGTAAGTGCAGGAGGTTTGCATGTTGAGTAACACTGTAAAGAGCAGGGTGCGGGGGATTATCACTTTGATGTTGGCGGGCTTTATGTCTGCGGCGCTTGTGCTTTCTACGCCAGTTCTGGCTGATGACATTGGTAAATGGCGTAAAAAAGTGGTGAAATTGATTGCCAAAAAACACATTTACCCACGGTCTGCAATTTCGCGGGAAATTGAAGGTAAGGCGCGTGTGAAAGTTACACTCGCGCGAGACGGCGCCATTACGAACTATGAAGTTGTGGAGCCCTCAGGGCAGTCTGTCCTTGATAAAGCGATTCCAAAAATGATGAAAAAGCTTGATCCAATGCCAGCACCACCTGACAGCATGCCGGATGCAAACCTGACATTCGTTATTCCGATAACATGGCGTTTGCAGTAACAGAATTAGAATTAATAGGCCGGGCAATGAATAAGTGCCCGGCTTATTTTTTGTTTTCTCAGTGTGTTTTAGTAGGTTGCAGTTCAACTAAGTTTGGCTGCTCCAAACTTCAGTCATGAATTCTGCTATTTTTGCGGCATCATCACCATTAGAGTGCTGAGATGCGCATATTCGCGTATCAGGCTTGGTTGTCCAAAATTTTTGTTAAATCCCATAGTCTCAGGCTCAATAGCCGGAAAGTAAAACATCAAATGGGGTGGTACCTTATATGTTTTCTCTTGTCCGTGATGATGCCATTTGTTTTCTTCAGACATCATATAAACAAGCCCGCCATGCCCTGCCTGAGGGAATTCCCCCAGTATGGCCTTCTGTTTAACATTTGCAGTTATTTGGGCGTAATCTAGGCCTTGATATAACATTTTGGTTTGATAGGCATACACAGGAAACACTGATCGCATCGCCTCTTGATTAAGGCAAGAGGGTTCGTATCGACCTTGTGGGTCAGTCAACAGTAGGCAGGTAAAGCCATTGCTTCCTTCAATCCTTTGTTTGAAGGCCCCATCAATCCATACCATATAGCTAGCCTCATTTGTAATATGCTGAGGTGCCGCTTGCTTTGCCGCCAAAATCTGTTCTGCAGGTGACAATTGATTTGCTGATGCAGCAGAGCACAGGCTGAACATAACACAGAAAATAAGTGAGAATTTCGTCATTGAGAATATACCTGTCCACTATTTTTAGGGAGAAGGTAAAGCCATTAAGAGAGGTAAGTAACTTGATCAAGTGGCTGAAAGTAGAATGGCAGAAGTTACGAAATTTTGGCACATAACAGTAGCTACTTATAAAAAAAAGGGGTGCAAAAGCACCCCTTCACGAATTGTTATACGAACCCTTTTAGGCGCGAATTGTTTTCAGGAAGTTTTCAACCTGACTACGTAGATCATCAGACTGCTGCGTAAGGATTTGTGCTGATGACAATACCTCTGTTGCTGCACTGCCTGTTGATGTCGCACCTTGGTTCACTGCATGGATGTTAGAAGTCACTTCTTCTGTGCCTGCAGACACCTCAGAAACGTTCCTAGCAATCTCCTGCGTAGATGCGTCTTGCTCTTCAACCGCAGAAGCGATGGAAACAGACGTTGATTCGATATCACCAATGATACTTTTAATCTCGTCCATTGCATTCACCGCGGTGTTTGTTGCTTGCTGCATACTGTTCACTTGCTCAGTGATTTCAGATGTTGCACGTGCTGTTTGGTTTGCAAGAGACTTCACTTCGCTTGCCACAACAGCAAAGCCTTTACCTGCTTCACCTGCACGTGCTGCCTCGATTGTAGCGTTCAGTGCGAGAAGGTTGGTTTGCTCCGCAATGTCATTGATGAGTTTGACAACATCACCAATTTTCTGTGCGGCATCTACAAGCTCGACAATGTCTTTACTTGCGTTGTCAGTGCGGCCCACCGCATCACGGGCAGCTGCACTTGACTGGTTCGTTTGTCCAGTAATTTCGCGAACTGAGGCTGATAGCTCTTCAGCGGCACTAGCAACCATTTGTGCATTGCTGCTGGCTTGTTGCGCTGCGTTCGCCACCACGTTTGATTTCTGAGAGGTGTCATCTGCAGTAGAGGCCATGCCGCTTGCTGCACCTTCCATTTCCTGTGCTGAAGCTGATACTGCTTCCACCACAGCCATGACATTTGCTTCAAACTGGTCAGCGAGCTCAAGCATGGCAGTACGGCGTTCAGCACGTGCTGTTTCAGCTTGTTCTTCTTCACGTTTACGCTGCTCTTCAGCTTCGGCGCGTTTGCGCTCAGCTTCTTGCTCTTCACGTTTACGCTGCTCTTCTTCTTGCTCACGTTGGCGCGCTTCCATCTCGCGGCGCTCAATAGCATTCTCTTTAAAGATTTGCACTGACCGGGCCATGTCACCCACTTCGTCTTCGCGGGTAACATTCGGGATATCGACTTCAAGATTGCCGTCTGCAAGAACGATCATCGTATCGGAAAGCGCATTAACCGGTGCTACTACCCGGCTTAAAACAACCCATACTGATAAGCCACCAACACCGAGAACAACGATAATGATAATTATTGATGTTACCTCTGCAGCGTTTGCCGCAGATACGGCTTCATTATTGAGATCTGTAGAAAGCTGATTCGCATAGCTGCTCATCATCATCACGGGTTCTACGGCACTATTAGATACATCCATCCACTCAGACGGTGAACGCTCATAGTCTACTTGTACGTCATCTGGGTCTTCAGCTTCATCAACCGCTGCATCAGACAGATCATAAAGTTCAAAGCGCGTTTCAGCAAACTCGTCGAAGAATACTTCTTGGATCTGATCCAACTGATTTGCAATGTTAGCTGACGCCGTCGTTGAAGCTGCAATAGCCTGAACTTGTTCCCAAGCACTTTGGCCGAATCCACCGAAGCGGTCACCACGCCCCTTTTGAATGTCAGATATTGGGTCGCCAGACGCTACATTGCCGCCCAGAGAAGCTGCTTCCCTTGCTGCATACTCAATCATGATCCAGAGCTGGAATTTTAGGCGGTTCACAACTGCAATGCGGCCATCACCAAAATCATAGTTAGACTCAAGCTCACTACGCACTTTTGCTGCGGAATCAATTACGGCTTCCATAGCACGAGAAATGGTCCTGCTACTGCTTTCCCTGCTGCCTGTGGTTAGGTCTGTATCGATAGTGTCATGGAGAGCCATGTATGCGTTGTAGGCATCAAAGAACTCAGTTTTATATTCATTGAATGTCGCAACAGATGCAGCATAACGCTCACTGTTTGTGTCAGCTCCGTCAAACTCAGGTAAATCCTGTAACTTGGAACGGATGTTATCATACGCAGCTTCTACACTGCTGCGATTCAGACTAATTTTTGTGGTAAATTCATCAGGTGCAACACCAGGAAAGCCGTAGGCGGTTAAGCTATAATTTCGTTCCCCACTGACCGAAAGCTTCAGCGTAACGATATCATCGATAAGCGAGTTAAGCGTCATGGCCCTTTCGGCCCGAGCTTTCGCGCTGCTTGCGGTGGTTAACCCATTTATTGCCATGACGCCGACAATAACGATCAACGCTACTGTAACCCCGAGCAAAAGGTTTTTAATGGTGAGAAGTCTGGTTTGCGATTTACTGTCAAGCGCGGCCATTGTTGGACTGCCCCTCGTTCCTGATCAACTTACAAAAAGTCTATAATATATAGCCCCCGTCACAACGCCATTCTTTGCATATGGTAGTTAAGGAATGATAAATTTTATCATCCTAAATGCGAAGCT
>JBFOLV010000013.1:0-2612 GCA_040830325.1 Kordiimonas sp.
CAGACTTTGGCGACCCGGGTATTTTTATCTATCACGTAGAAACAGGTGAAGTAGAAGAAACAGGTTACTTTGGTAGCTATGCTCGCCCTAGTCATGACGGAAAATCTATTGTTTTTGCAGGCAAGCGTAGTAAAGGCGCTGACCGCGACATTATGATAGCAAGCCTAAGCGTCAAGCCGGGACTTATACCTGTATCCATGAAAGACGCTGTCGCAATTACTGAGGGCGGTGGCTATGATGGACACCCTGCTTTCACAGAGGATGACAAATCAATCGTTTTTGTCTCTCGCCGCGCGCAGAGTTTAGCCTTTCCACCAGACGAGGAAAGCGACACGGCCGGTACAAATGAAGTATTCATCATGGATCTAGACGGGAAAAATATTGAACGCTTAACAGACGGAGGTGCTGTTGCTTGGCACCCAGAGATTATCAAAACCCGTTAAAAGAGAAGGGCACCATGTGGTGCCCTTGCTTCATCTAATCGGCTTGGTCTCGTGCTGCCATATGTTTGGCTTTCCATTCCATAGACATCTCCACCCGCGTGCGGCCTGAAGGATGATCAAAAAATATAATCTCCTCTATATACCCCGGGTCCAGTTTACGGTACTGCGCAAGTTTCATGGAGATAGACGCAAATCCGTCAGGTTCCATCGCGACTTCTAAGCCATATGCATCTGCCTGGCTTTCATTGATGCGGATAATTGAATTGAACGCTGGCGTCATAAGGAAGGTGTAAACTGAAAATATAGCCACCGCGAGCGGCAGACCCGCAATATCATCTAATCCTTCAAGTTTCCAACCTGCGCCCCAACGGCGAATTGCCCAAATATACATCTTAGTTACAAACAAGTACCCTAAGCCTAAAAGAAAAGTGAAGCTCGCCACTAAAACCAGACCATGGTTAAGCATGTAATGGCCAAGCTCATGCCCCATCACCGCTTTCACTTCAGCCAAGCTGCCCTGATTGAGTAGATTGTCGTTCAAAGAAACGCGTTTGGTCGCGCCAAGTCCTGAAACATTTGCGCTGATACGCGTAGACTGCGCTGATGCATCTACAACATACACCGTGTCAAAATCAGCGCCAACATCTTGCGCCATTTTAAGAACGGCGTCCGCTACCACTGAGTTTTCAAGTGGCTTATATTCGTTAAAGAGTGGAGCAATAAATACTGGTGCAATCATCACGGCGACCATCATAAAGATGGCAGTAACGCCTGCCCCCAGTAGCCACCACTTTTCACCAAATTTACGAATAAGTGCGTAAATAACAGCAATGAATAGGCTCACCATAACAATAGAGATAAGCAAGCTAATGAGCTGTTCTCCAAACCATGCACCGAAGCCCTGCGTTGCTAACTCATATTGATGCTCACGAATAAAGCCTGTGTAAACAACCCACGGGAAGGTCAACAGGCTGGTAGCCAACACATAGAATCCGCCGTATATAAATGTTTGAATAAAAGCTCGATTGCTGCGCCCCTTGCACCAATCTCTTATTTTTGCGGACAAGCCTTTTCGGAGCAAAACAAATGCGACGATCACACCATACAAAAAGCCCCAAAGAATAAGCCAGTAACCTCCCTCAAAATATGCATCCGATTTCTCT
Source organism: Kordiimonas sp. (assembly GCA_040830325.1). GTDB lineage: Bacteria > Pseudomonadota > Alphaproteobacteria > Sphingomonadales > Kordiimonadaceae > Kordiimonas. Next base: position 1,607 of record JBFOLV010000013.1, read on the forward strand.
CTCTGCTCTCCGGAAACAGTGGCCAAATATTCCTCTGTTGCTGCGGCCACATCAAAAGGCTGACCTGCGACTTCAGCCTCTTGCGCAAAGGAAACACCAGAAAAACCTACCAACGACACCACTATCGTCAGCAGCAAATATATACGTGCTAAGTGATTGTTCATCTTATCCTCACTGAATATCTTATGTTTTTTGTGTGCTCTCGCCTCAGCCAGAGCACTTCAGTGAGTATTAGCTACTATAAATTCAATTTACAATATTATTGTAAAACAATAATTTTAGATCAAATAACCTTCAAGGTGTGGGCGATGTCCACAACCCTACGCCACGCAGCTATCACGTCTTCTTTGGTTGTCTGAGTTTGACCAATCTGAAAACGAATGACCGGCACACCGTCCACTAATGTTCGAGTGAGATACGTGAAGCCGTCATCATTCACTGCCTGCAACAGCTTGTCAGACAATGCTCCCAAATCTTCTGCAGCTACACCCGCCGGTGCATAACGGAAGGTCAGCAGTGACAGGTTCGGGCCTGTCACCATAGCGAAGTCATCCGTTGCATCAATTTGTCCTGCCAAATCGTTCGCCCAGTTCACATGGTTGCGGAACATCTGTTGCAACCCTTCAACACCATGTGTACGAATTACAAACCAGAGCTTGAGTGCTCTGTTACGGCGACCAAGCTGTACACCCCAATCCCGGTAATCTTTTACAGTGCTGCCTTCGCGAGTTTCCAAATAAGCAGGCAATATGGTGAGTGTACGCACCAGCGTATCTTCGTCTTTAACGAAATGAGCCGTGCAATCAAATTGTACCCCCATCCACTTATGGGGATTGAATACGAAACTATCTGCCCCTTCAATACCGTCAAGTAGCGGCCGGTATTCTGGACATATCATTGCGCTTCCAGCCCACGCAGCGTCCACATGGAAATATATATCATGCGTTTTCGCGATTTCTGCAACGGCAGGCAATGGGTCACATGCCCCCACACTTGTGGAACCAAC
>JBFOLV010000014.1:0-2867 GCA_040830325.1 Kordiimonas sp.
GATGGCCAACTACCTCTCATTAACCGTTTCGCTTCCAGCTATCTGGTTTCTTTGATCATCTTACTACTTTGGGCTGGTGGTGCTTTCCTATTTGCGCGCCGCGTAGCCCTTAGAGCTGCCAATATGGAGGCCGTACAATGAATATTGCTCTTATCCGATTAGAACTACTTCGCATCGGCAGATCAGGTGCTGCAAAGAGCATTCTACTGTTCGCATTAGTTGCTTCTCTCTATGCGGTATGGTCAGGCATTAACTGGCGAAGCGCACACAGTCAAACCTTGGCCAGTTACGAAAAACATATTGAAGCGGAGCAGCAAGCATGGTTTCAAACGCTTACTGACATCGAGGCTGGCAAGGGAAACCCTTCGCCATATGATGCTCGACCAATGAATATACAGCTTCCCGCCACAAAGCCGGTAGGGCCTTTAGGGCACATGGCAATTGGCCACGCCGAACTGATGCCTAGCCGAGTAAAAATCTCACCATGGCGCAACCAAATGTCGATGGTAGAGCCCTATGAGTTCGACAACCCCACTACCCTAATGCTGGGCAGGTTTGACCTCGCATTCTTTACGGTGGTTATTCTGCCACTTTTAATGATTGCGTTTTCTTTTGATGTAATAGCAGCTGACCGCGCGAGGGGTACAGTAAGGCTACTTTTATCAAACCCAGTAAATTCCAAAACGATCATCGCATCACGGCTTTTGGTTAGAAACGGCTTGCTGTTGTTAGTTGCAACAATCGCAACCGTCATTGGTTTCAGTTTCAGCGGGGCAAACACTATTGGATATAGTTTACTTTGGCTGGCTACGACGTTGGTGTATAGCCTGTTCTGGTTTGCGCTCATTTACTTAATCGTCTCCTTTATAAAACGTAGTGAAACTGCTGTTGCAACACTGATTAGTTTCTGGGCCATCTTCACGCTGGCCATTCCTGCTTTAATGGGAAGCGCAGGTGAAGCTTTGTACCCTCAACCCTCAAAGTTAGAGTATTTGTCCGACGCTCGTGTTGCTCAAAATAGAGCAAACAAGGAAACGGCTGAACTAACCAAAGGATTTCTCGCAGACCACCCCGATTTAACAGTGGGCGATGAAAATGTGCCAAGCTATTTTCGCGGTGTTTTTCTTGCGAATGAACAAGTTCTGATTAACACAGCCCCTGTGGTAAAGGCCTTTGAAGATAGCATTAGCGACCGCAATACCTTCTTAGACAAACTGCAATATGTGTCACCTGCGGTTATTACGCAGCGCGCCCTCTTTAAAATTGCTGGTTCTGATTTTGAACAAGCCCAGCTGTTTTTGAAGAATGCCTCTGAAACATTGGACGACCTTAGTATTCAGGTTCGCTCTGCCATATTGTCTCGAAACAGAATAACGACGGAGCAATATAATAGCCTACCAAAGTTTGAGTATACGGCTGCGCCAACAGCCTCAGTGTTTGCTCAAATTTCATTGCCAATCTTAATTCTGGCATTGATGTCAATGGGACTAGGCATATTGGCGAATAGAAAAAGTAACATTGATCAAGTTTGATCATAACAACTTATCAAGAGAGGGCCGTATTTCAAGCGAAACACGGCCTTCCTCTGAGAGTGATTTCATGAAGATTACGCATAAAATATTGATAGGGTTAGGTGCTCGAAGACAGAGTATCTTTCTCATGTTTTTTGCAATCGTCTTTCTTGCAGTTCAGCTTCTAGGCCAGTTACATTTCCATAAGGATTCAGACTCTATAGAAGAGCAACTGGATTGCGAACTCTGCCTATTTTCAGGAACGCCTGTTTTAACTGCTAGCGTCATTGAGTTGCCCACACCATGTATCCACTCAACACCAAATAATTTATTCTCGTCAAAGAATGTTTCACCCCCTCTCTCCTTTTCTGCTGCGCAGGTTCGTGCCCCGCCAGCGCTCTGCAAATCTTGAACGATTAACAAGCCAACAAATTCACCGTTGGCATTTGCCAGAATAGCCAGCCGTAGAACAGAGAAAGAACCATCCCTTTCACGGCGAGAGAAATGGAGCATCATTATGCTATCTACCAATAGTGCCCGGGGAACAGACAAATCATCCGACAATTTCTACAAGAGCGCCCACCCTCTTCCCGAACTTACCCCTAACCAATCAATGGTTTTAGACAAACTAGTTAGCCTGAATCGTTCTGCAGGGGCCTATGAGCTTCTAGATCTTCTACGTCCGAAAGGCGTGAATGCTGCGCCAACTATATACCGAGCCTTAAACCAACTGCAGGCAAAAGGGTTGGTCCGGCACATCGCCTCCACACGTTACTTCACAGCGCTTGTCGATAGGTCAGAAGCTGAGGAAGATATGATCATGTTGGTATGCGAACAATGTGGCTCCGTATCCCCATTAAAAAACACCGCTGTTACCGAAGCACTAAAGCTCAATGCCGATCACTCTAACTTCCAGATCCATTCAAAACACCTAGAGCTCATCGGCAAATGCAAACCCTGTAGTAACGAACAACCTCAATAGTATACCTGGGTAAGCTAATTCTATAATCTAAAGACTGCCTATCACCCAATAGGCAGTCCATTGCGACTATTCCTTCGACACTAGATCAGAGCTCCAGCCCCCCGTGACTAAAACGCAGAAACCCGCCATGGGGGCGGGTTTCTGATGTATTGGTTACGGAAGTATCGTTTGAAGCTACAACCCTCAAGTTGGTCTTCAGCCTGATCATAGAACCATTAACTTATTGATATTGTTATATAATACCCCTTCTCCAGTATTTTAGTGTGCAATTTTGTGTGAGTTTTGTGATTCATCAAATTCATTTTAAAGACCACCCGGTAGCCACCTTACTAATGATTAACCTCAACCTTATCCAAACTTAACATCACTCCAAC
>JBFOLV010000015.1:0-3834 GCA_040830325.1 Kordiimonas sp.
ACAGTTGGTGGCTTTGGCCTGCAAGGACTGGTGATGTTTGCCTTATATATTGCTGGCATTCTTGCTGCTTTGCTTGCGGCCACTATTTTGAAACGGACGGTAACACAAGGGCCATCTGATACGTTCATGCTTGAACTACCAAAATACCAAGCACCGAACCTTCAGTATATGATTTCAGGCCTATATGAACGCGCAAGTGTATTCCTTCGCCGTGCAGGCACCATTATTCTAGTTTCAACTATCATCCTATGGGTATTGGCACAGTATCCAGTGGCACCAGTTGGCTCTGACAGACCAGACGTTGCATACAGTTTTGTAGGCATTATTGGTGGCTGGCTAGAGGTCATCTTCGCACCAATCGGCTTCAACTGGGAAATATCGGCAGCTCTGGTCCCTGGCATGGCAGCACGTGAAATCGCGATAGCAGCACTTGGTACTGTTTATTCCCTTTCAGGCAGCGAGGAAATGATTGAGGCTGGATTGGTATCAATGCTCAATTCTGCTTGGTCATTGCCAACAGCTCTATCATTCCTAACGTGGTTTATCTTCGCTCCTCAGTGTCTATCAACCATAGCTGTGACTCGCCGTGAAACTGGTGGCTGGAAATGGCCACTGATTATGATTGGCTATCTATTTGCGCTCGCATACACGGCGTCATTCATTGTGTATCAAACCGCAAGCGCACTACTCTAGCCCCAACCTACTATGTTACATCAGCAAGGCCACCCCGCTGGCCTTGCCGTACCCCTCTATATTCGCTACAACCCTTGTAATTTATAATTCGATCATAGGGGAGTTAGCCGTGAGAAATTTGATCACTGGGGTATCACTACTAGCACTTGCAGCATGCGGGGAACAGGCAAGCCAAGACACAGGCAATGCAGCGAAAGACTATGCTGCGGACGCAAAACGCATCGCTACAGAAACAATCATTGTCGACACACACATTGATGTTCCATACCGTCTAGGCACTGGCTGGGAAGATGTCTCACAGGCGACAGAAACTGGTGATTTTGACTATCCTCGTGCAGTAGCAGGCGGCCTCAATGCACCGTTTATGTCAATTTACACACCAGCAGAGTATGACGGCACACCCAAAGCCAAAGAGCATGCAGAAGAAATGATCGCTATCGTTGAGCGCATGGTTTCCACAGCACCAGACAAATTTGTTATCGCAAATTCAACTGCCGACGTGGAAGCGGCCTACGCAGCTGGTAAAATTGCCCTACCTCTTGGAATGGAAAATGGTTCCCCCATTCTGGATGATCTTGCGAACCTTGAATATTTTTATGGACGCGGCATTCGTTACATTACCCTAGCGCACTCAAAAGCAAATGGTATCTCTGACAGTTCATACGACCCAGAGCGCAAATGGAACGGCCTGTCTGATTTTGGTAAAACAGTTGTGAAACGCATGAATGAACTCGGCATCATGGTGGACATCAGCCATGTATCTGACGAAGCGTTCTGGCAAGTAATTGAATTAAGTGCAGTGCCGGTGATTGCATCGCACTCATCAGCTCGTCACTTTACGCCAGGGTTTGAACGCAACATGTCTGATGATATGATCAAAGCGCTCGGCGAACAGGGCGGCGTAATAATGATCAACTATGGCTCATCATTCCTAACAGCTGAAGCAAATGGCTGGCGCGGCAATCGCGTGGCAGCATACGAGCAGCACCTTGCTGACAACGGCTTAGAATCGTCAGATGAAATTGAAGAGGCTTTCAACACAGCGTATGCCGTAGAAAACCCATACCCATATGCCGACATTAGTGATGTATTGGATCACATTGATCACTCAGTAAAACTCGCAGGCATTGACGGCGTTGGCATCGGCTCTGATTATGATGGGGTTGGAGATACACTTCCAACTGGCCTGAAAGACGTATCATCATACGCACCACTTGTAGAGGGCTTGCTGGAACGTGGTTACAGCGAAGCTGACATCAAAAAAATTCTCTCCGAAAATGTCATGAGGGTTTGGCGCGCTGTCGAAGTATACGCAGAAAATCACTAATATTTGACTGTTCTACATTGGGCTCCACATCAAATGGGGCCCAATATTGTTAGTTGAGATAGACAATCTCCGCCACACTGTGCAGACTGTGAACTCATAACTGATCGGGGACAGTATATGATCAACGCTGATTTCATGCGTTTCTTCAACGAGGTAATTGCACCAGCTCAAGCTACTGCTGCTGAAGCATTTCCCAAAACACCCGCGCCTGACGGCGTTAGTGAAGAAGCGAAATTTTTCATTGAAAATGACAAAGGCCCCTCGCCGCCTGTTGATGTGTTTGATCCTCCAACAAGAGCTATGGTGAGGAATTTAATCAACGCCATGTGGCTCTCAATAGAGCCTCACTTAGGCATTGAACACACGTCAGTTGAGGAACCCATTGCAGGAGTACCCTGTAAAACCTTCACACCTAAAACACTTAAAAATACTAAGCAAAAAATACTATATCTTCACGGTGGGGCTTATTGGTTAGGTTCCGCAGAAGCGAATTCCAGCGTTGCGCTCAGCTTGGCAGACAAGACTGGATTAGAGGTTATCTCAGCTGATTATAGGTTAGCACCTGAACACCCTTGCCCTGCTGCCCTTGAAGACGCGGTTACTGTATACAAAGCCTTGCTTGCCAGTGGCATTGCACCCAAGAACATATCTATTGCGGGGAAATCTGCGGGTGGCGGCCTTGCTCTCAGCACAGCACAGGAGATTGTTCGAATAGGTCTACCTAAGCCTGCTGCCATCGGATTAATTGCGCCATGGACAGACCTGACCTTTAGTGGTGATAGCCACAAAGAAAACAATATGTGTATGGATACCAGACTTAGCGTTGAAGGACTTACAGGGGCAGCCAAAGCCTATGCTGGCAAACTTGCCCTTACCAACCCACAAGTCAGCCCGCTTTTTGCTAAATTTGTAGGCCTTCCCCCAATGCTCGTTCAGGTCGGCAGCAGAGAGATTCTACTTTCTGATGCCACAAGATTAGAGACAAAGGCGCGTACAGCAGGAGTGGACGTAACGCTCAACGTCTATGAAGGCATGTGGCATGTATGGCAATTCTACCCGCATATACCGGAAGCGACAGAGGCTTTACAGGAGATGGCTGATTTCTTCGGAGATAAAATGGGGTAATAAAAAAGGCTGGTCGCCATAAAGCTAACCAGCCTTTTAAATTCTTACCTTTTATTCAGCAGCATTGAAGCCGAGCACAGATTTAGTTTCAAGGAAATCAGCAAAAGCATGATCGCCCCACTCACGACCATTGCCCGATTGCTTATACCCGCCAAACGGAGCTGATAAGTCGCCTGCTGCGCCATTGATGTAAACCATGCCAGTACGCATCTTAGCTGCCACCTTACGTGCTCTTTCAGGGTCCGCTGAATAAACCGCGCCAGAGAGACCATATGGACTATCGTTTGCAATACGAACCGCTTCTTCTTCGTCCTTATAACCAATGATTGAGAGTACTGGGCCAAAGATTTCCTCTCGTGCGATTGTCATTTCTGGCGTTACATCGGCAAACACCGTTGGTTTTACAAAGTAACCGCTATCCAGCCCTTCAGGTTTCCCAGGGCCACCCGCCACAAGGCGCGCGCCTTCATCTACGCCCACCTGAATAAGACCTGATACTTTTTCATACTGCACACTATTGGATAATGGTCCCATTGTTGTTGTTTCACTCTCAGGGGCACCTGTCACCACCTTAGCTGCTGCAGCACGAGCAATTTCTGCAGCTTCATCCATGCGACTAGCAGGCACAAGCATGCGACTTAACAGCGTACATGTCTGACCAGTATTACGCATTGCAGCCAAAGTCTCGC
>JBFOLV010000016.1:0-2189 GCA_040830325.1 Kordiimonas sp.
CGCACAACTGCTTTACGAATTTGGGGTGTGGGTTTCGATGTTAGTTTTCCAAGCGTTTCAAACGCAGAGACACCGGAAAGTCTCACTACAGCCACACCAGCGACACCGCTACCGCTCGAAAGTGCAAAGATTGTCTCGTCGGTGGTGTTACTACTATCCATAAAAACTCTCGAATATTCTTGCAGCTATTCCCTAAGCGCACTAGCAAGATAGGAAACCTTTGTTCCTTCTTTACTCTGAGGCTTAGCATGTCGCAACTGTCGATGCATACACCTGTCATTGATATAACTATCACAGAAATAGAAGGTAGTATTGTTGCACTGGATTGGGGATGGTCTCCTTTTCAGGAACCTACCCCTCTTCTTCTAGAAGCAAAACAACAACTAGACGCATATTTTGATGGTGACCTTACAGATTTTGATCTACCGCTTGAGCCGATGGGCACAAAGCATCAGGAGAAAGTTTGGCAAGCCATGCTTAAAATCCCTTACGGTGACACCACAACATACGGGGAACTAGCTAAAGATATTGGATCAGCAGCACAAGCCGTTGGTACAGCCTGCGGCCGCAATCCAATCCCTATACTTGTGCCCTGTCACAGAGTGTTAGGATCAGCAGGAAAGTTTGGGGGCTATTCTGGAGATGGTGGTCTCTACACCAAACGTGCATTGCTTGTATTAGAAGGGGCGCTCTCTATTGAAGAAGGGAAAGCCCTCGAAGCTTCAGGTGCGCTGGACCAATAATTCGTTGCTTGTTTTAATTTCAGCATAATCAGCTGCCAGGTGTGCCAAAGTGATGTTATGCACATCTTCAGCGGAATGCTTCTTTCCCACAATATCTGTTAAACCTGTCGCTGCAGTAGCGTCCGAAACAACAGTAACGCGGTAGCCCAAACTTGCCGCCATTCGTGCTGTGCAATCAACAGAATGTTGTGTCAAAACACCACATATAACCAGATGATTAGCCTCAATCTCGCTCAGATACTCCTGCAACCCCGTATCGATAAAAGCATTATTGGTAGATTTTCCAATTATCTTTTCACCAACAATAGGCTTAACCTGCTCCTTAAAATCATGGAGTGATTGCCCAGGCATATATGGTGATCCAACTTCTTTTGAATCGTGCCTGATATGAACTATTGGAAACGGTTCTCTACGCCAAAACTCGATAAGGCTAACGATATTATCTTCAGCATCAGGGTTGTTTCTTCGTACCCATTTAGGGTGATCAATCGCCTTCTGGACATCGACAATAAGTAACACGCTTTTACAAGTTGTCATTTTGCTAGTCCTTAAGCAGCAAGTTATTCATCTATACTATTATCTCAGCAGAATTCTTTATCGAAGCATAACTACTCAAATGCGTTAGCGCCAAAGCATGAACATCATCAGCCACCCAAAGTTTTCCAGAAGTATCAGTAACCTCAGTAGCGACTGTTCCATCTGACACCAAAGTAACTTTAAAACCAAAAGAAGCAGCCATTCTAACCGTACAATCGACACAGTGTTGAATATGAACCCCACATACCACAAGCTGGCAAATTTGGCGCTCGTTTAAGGCATCCAATAGTTCAGTTTCAACAAATGCATTTCCTGTCGTTTTTCCAACGACCAATTCATTTTCTAGGGGCATAACTTCAGGTTTAAAATCATGAAGTGGTTGTCCCTGATGATATGGTGATTTTGGGTCTGGAGAATTATCTTGAATATGTACGACAGGCCATGTGTTTGCACGCCAAAAGGCCAGTAGCTTTTCCATCACCTTTTCCGCGTCGGGGTTATTCCTATTACCCCATTTTGGATGGTCCATTGCTTTCTGCACGTCAATGATTAGCAATGCTGTTTCTTGTGATGTCATACCAACTATCTTATTTAAAACTTCTTACATAAAAGCGGGTATCTACTTTCATCCGCGGAAAGCTATCAGGCAACTCTTCTACATCAATAAGGTCGAACCCATTCTTTTCATAGAACCGATGAGCCGCAATGAACTTATCCGTTGTCCCAAGAAAAATTTGGGATAGAGCCCGCTGTCCTGCGTAATCTAAAACATGTTCTAACAAACGACTAGCAACGCCGTATTGTTTTCCTCTGAAAGCTTCTTTCACAAACATCTTCCTGAGAGCAACCTGCTTGTTACCGATATCAATCAAGGCGATTGTCCCAACAATGTCATCATCAGAAACTGCG
>JBFOLV010000017.1:0-9095 GCA_040830325.1 Kordiimonas sp.
AAGAATGGTCAAAAACAAAAAAAGCACCTGATCATGCTGATTGGGTACATGGCCGTGGTGAATTTACACCCGGTGTTAAGTAATTTGGCTGATTAATGATTAGCCACCGAGTTATTTGCCAAAATACATCTAAAGGACCCCACGAATGAAACTGGCATCCCTTAAACACGGCCGTGACGGCAAGTTAGTTGTTGTTTCTCGCGATCTATCTCGCATGATTGAAGCAACAGACATTGCGCCTACGCTTCAGGCTGCAATCGATGATTGGAACAATGTTCTACCTCGCCTTCGTGCTTTGTATGAATCTTTGAACTCCGGTGCAGCTAAAGGCACTGAATTCAAGGAAGAAGATTGTGCATCTCCTTTGCCTCGCGCATTTCAGTGGGCGGATGGCTCGGCATATGTGAACCACGTTGAGTTGGTCCGTAAAGCGCGTAACGCAGAAATGCCGGAAACTTTCTGGACAGACCCTCTAATGTATCAAGGTGGTTCGGATACATTCCTTGGTCCACGAGAAGATATTACTTTTCCAACCACCGATGGTTGGGGCGTAGATTTTGAAGCAGAAATTGCAGTTATCACTGATGATGTGCCTCTTGGTGTTGGTCATGATAAAGCGGCCGATCATATTAAATTGCTTATGCTTGTGAATGATGTCTCGTTGCGGGGGTTGATTCCAGGCGAATTAGCAAAGGGTTTTGGTTTTTTCCAATCAAAGCCATCGAGCGCCTTCAGTCCGGTTTGTGTAACACCTGATGAACTTGGTGATGCGTGGACAGAGAACAAACTTCATTTACCATTGGTTTCGCATTTGAATGGTGAAATGTTCGGTAAACCAGAAGCTGGTGTTGATATGACATTTGATTTTGCAAAGCTAGTTTCACATGCTGCCAAAACCCGTCCATTGGGTGCTGGTTGTGTGATTGGCTCCGGAACAGTATCAAATAAACTTGAGGGCGGCCCCGGTAAACCGGTTTCTGAAGGTGGTGTTGGATACAGCTGTATTGCCGAAATCCGTATGATTGAAACCATTCAGAATGGTAGCCCAAAAACAAACTTCATGAGTTTTGGTGATAAAATTCGCATTGAGATGCTTGATGGAAAAGGAGCATCAATCTTTGGCGCTATTGAGCAAACTGTAGTTCAGGGCTGATACTGATGCGCAAGCTATATGGGTACTACCGGTCATCTGCAGCTTATAGGGTGCGCATTGCGCTCGCCCTAAAGGAGCTTGAATATGAGCATGTTGGTATAAATCTGTTACCCGGAGTATCTGAACAACTTTCTGATACGTTTGTAGCATTAAACCCACAGGGTAGGGTGCCATATTTTGTTGATGGAGATATGGCTGTTGCCCAGTCTCCCGCCATTTTGGAGTATCTGGAAGAATCCTATCCTGATAGGCCTTTGTTACCGAATGATATTATTGAGCGCGCTAGGGTGCGTCAGCTTGTTAATATTATCGCATGCGATACGCACCCTCTTATGAACCTTGCTGTCACGCAGTTCTTAAAAGGTAGCTACGATATTGAGCAGGAAGGTATCATGAAGTGGTACAGGCACTGGATGCCTGAAGGACTAAGTGCTTTCGAAGCTGTTTTGACGCAAAGCGCTGGAACTGGTCGATTTTGTCATGGAGATCAGCCTGGGATGGCAGATCTGTATTTGATTCCACAATTATACAATGCTCGTAGGTTTAATATCTCACTCGATAAATATCCTTTAATTCAAGGTATTGATGAAGCGTGTGCGGAGATAACAGCTTTCAAGGAGGCTGAACCTGAAAATCAGCCGGACGCACCAAAGTCGTGAGGTGAAACAGTTTTCCTCACCATTTGTGGTCGACACGTCAAGTTTGTGGCCTGAGGGCATTTAGGACGCAAACTTGGCCACATGTCGTGTGCACTGGGCTGTCTTTTAGGCAGCCCTTTTTTTGTTTGGAAGTCGGCGTAAAAAAAGGCCGCATTACAGTGCGGCCTTTATACCAATTTCTGATGGTTATTTTAAGCTGCAGGCGTTAGCTCGCTTTTTACGCTAGCCTTTTGAATGATTTCTTCAGCCATTTCGTTGGCAATTACACCAGTAGGGCGGCTTTGCTCATCGCTAGCTTTGAATATTTTGCCAAGAGTTTCACCAATTCGTAGAACTTTAGCTTCACGCTCCGCGTCAGAGATTTTCTCTTTATGGACTTCTGATTCCACAGAGATAATGCCGCCCGCATTTATTACATAGTCAGGTACGTAAAGAATGCCGCGAGCACGTAAATCCTCGTCGTCAACTCCTTCGCGCTCCAATTGGTTGTTTGCTGCACCAGCAACAATTGAAGCCTTGATTTCTCCAATCGTTTTTGGGTTGAGGCCACCACCAAGTGCACAAGGGGCAAACACATCACAGTCTATTGCGTGGATACCTGCAGGAGGAACAACAGTTACGTTGCCTTTTGCTGTCACTGCATCAAGGTTAGCTTGGACAATGTCTGTAACCGTGATTTTAGCGCCCGCAGCAATAAGGTGATCAACCAGATATTGTCCAACATGGCCAACACCCTGAATGGCTACATGAACGCCCTCTAAGCTTTCTTGACCAAGTTTGTGTCTCACTGCTGCTTGAATGCCCGTAAATACACCAAGTGCCGTATGTGGAGATGGGTCACCTGTACCAAAGTCACCGCCTTCTAAGCCGGAGACATAGTCTGTAGTGATGCCAGCAGCAGCAAGCATCTCAGGGCTGGTTCCGACATCTTCAGCACCGTAGTACGTGCCGCCCAGACGTTGAATGAAACGCCCAAATGCTTGCATTAATTCAGGTGTGCCGAGTTCTTTTGGGTTACCAATAATGACTGATTTACCACCACCAAGACGCAGGCCCGCCATCGCATTCTTGAAGGACATGCCACGTGAAAGGCGGAGTACATCATAGACAGCATCTTGTTCGCCGCGTGTTTCCGCAACATCAGTTGGTGCTGAACCTCTATGTGCAGCAGCATAGTCCCAGAAGCGGGTTCCGCCTGTAGCAGGGCCAAGTGCAGTCGAATGCACAGCGATGATTGCCTTTAGGCCAGTTGCTTCATCAGCACAGAATACAACCTGCTCATGATTTTTGAAGCTTCTTGAATCAAATACGGGCATCGGTGGTTCCTTCTCTTATTATCCCGTTTAACAGTCAGTTATTCAGCAGCAGCTGCAACTTGCTGTTGGTTGTACCAGCGTGCCATAAGCGTAGTTTTTGTGTTTGCAGCTAGTTCTACATTTTTTTCTTTCAGTGTTCCAAAGCCGCGGATCATATCTGGAAGATTTGCGATTTCGCAGGCCAGCGAAAGCTTTTCAGGACTAAGATCACTTAGGATCTTATCTAAAGCTTGTTCATACTCAGTGATCAGGTTGCGTTCCATCTTACGTTCAGCGGTGTAGCCAAATACGTCTAGAGCGGTACCTCTCAGTCCTTTAAGTGAAGCGAGAGTTTTGAAGACCGGGAAAATCCATGTACCAAATTCCCGCTTCTTTGGACGACCCGTAGCGACATCTTTACCAGGAAGTATTGGAGGCGCCAGATGCACCGAGAGTTTCATTTTACCATCAAATTGGGCAGATAGTTTCTCTCGGAAGCTGTTAGAGCTGTAGAGGCGGGCAACTTCATATTCATCTTTATAGGACAGTAGCTTAGCATAGTTTCGTGCAACAGTTTTTGCGAGTTCATCGCTACCACCAGCAGCTTTTTCTGCTACTGATGCTTTGTTCACAAGCGCCTTATATTTTTCGGCTAAAGCTTCATTTTGATAAGCAACCAGATGCGTAGAACGGTTAGCTACAATCTCTTCTACCGTCGTTGGTATTACAGGTTTGTCGACAATGCTACCTTTTAGGATTTTAAGAACAGCATCCATGTCGTGTGCAGCCATCCGGCCCCAGTAGAAAGTACGAAGATTGGTTTTAACGGCGACACCATTCAGTTCAATAGCTTCCTCAATAGACTTAAGTGTCAGAGGAATAAGGCCTTTTTGCCAAGCATACCCTAGAATAAATACGTTGGTCGCGATAGCATCTCCCATGAGGGTTGATGCAAGTTCTTGTGCTGGTACCCGGTGACGTGCAGTTTCAAGTGTCATGTCATCAAGCTGCTTCTGTACTGCCGCTTGCTTGAAGTCGATGTCCTTGTTGCGCACAAAATCAGCAATTGGTGACAAGTTTGAATTGATCACCGCTGCAGTTCTATTGTCTTTTAGAAGATCACTGGCTTCCTTGCTTGCAGCTACAATGCTGTCACATGCAAGAAGTACATCTGTACGGCCTGTAACGATGCGTGGTGAGCGCAAAGTGTCTGAGTCTTTAGCGAGCCTCACGTGAGACATTACTGAGCCACCTTTTTGCGCGAGGCCCATCATGTCCATAACGCTGCTGGCTTTGCCGTCCAAGTGTGCAGCCATGCCGAGAACACCGCCGATCGTCAATACACCGGTACCACCAATGCCGGTCACAAGGATATTGCAGTCACCATAGTCATTGAAGGCCGGAACTGATGGTTCAGGCAGGGCAGGGAGGCCGAATGCTTCCAAGTCACCAGAGCCTGCTTTTGACTTACGAGGTTCCGCGCCGCGTACACTCACGAAAGAAGGGCAAAAACCCTGAACACATGTGGTGTCTTTATTACAAGAAGATTGATTAATCCGGCGTTTGCGGCCAAGCGGCGTTTCTAGCGGTTCAACGGATACACAGTTTGACTGAACACTACAGTCACCACAGCCTTCGCAAATTTCATCATTAATGAAAATACGGTGGTCCGGGTCTTCAATAAGACCACGCTTGCGGCGGCGGCGCTTCTCGGCAGCACATGTTTGATCATGTATGATCGCAGTAACGCCTTCGGTCTCTCTAAGCTCTTCCTGAATTTTCATCAGCATCTTACGCTCATGAACTTCAACGCCTTCAGGAAGCTTTATTGAGTTAAACCTCTCTGGTTGCTCTGCCGTTATGACAACACGCCCAACACCTTCGGCTTTTAGCTGGGCACAAATCTGCTCAACCTTGAGGCCGCCTTCAACTTCTTGACCGCCTGTCATGGCGACAGCGTCATTGTATAGAATTTTGTATGTTACATTTACGTTTGCGATCACACATTGGCGGATCGCCATGGAACCTGAGTGAATGTAAGTACCGTCACCTAAGTTCACAAACATATGTTTTTCATTGGTAAACGGAGATTGGCCAACCCATGGCACGCCTTCACCGCCCATCTGGGTGAAAGTCTCAGTTTCACGGTCCATGTTGATCGCCATGATATGGCAACCAATACCGGCTGTTGCGCGGCTTCCTTCTGGTACCTTCGTAGAGCTGTTGTGCGGGCAGCCAGAGCAGAAGTAGGGCGTCCGGTTAATCTCTGGTGTGTAACCCTCTGACGAGGCCCGGCGGCGGCTGAAGTAATCGAGCTTTTTCTGCATGTCGCTGTTTTTATACAGCTTTGACATTCGAGCAGAGATTGCGTGTGCAATCATGCCTACATCAAGCTCGTTCTCAGGGGGGAGCAACCAGTTATTATTTTCATCATGCTTACCAACAACAGTTGGGCGCACATTTTCTTTCCAGTTATAGAGCTGCCAGCGAAGCTGATGCTCAATCATTTCCCGCTTTTCCTCTACAACGAGAACTTCATCGAGGCCTTCACAGAATTCACGGATGCCCTCAGGCTCAAGAGGCCAAGGCATACCTACCTTATAGAGGCGTAGGCCAATATCTTTGGCTACTTCTTCATCAATGCCTAGCTCATAGAGGGCCTGACGCACATCTTGGTATGATTTACCTGCAGTAACGATACCAAACTTGGGATTTGGACTATCCCAAATGAGACGGTCAATACCATTCGCGCGCGCAAATGCTTGGGCCGCAAAGCCTTTATAGCGCTGTAGACGGTGGTCTTGTTCACGCCAAGGGTCCGGCCAGCGGATATTGAGGCCGCCAGGAGGCATCTCAAAATCAGTAGGCAGAATGATTTCACGTTGTTCGCGAGACAGATCGACAGTGCTCGTTACCTCAACGGTTTCACTGATAGCTTTGAAGCCTACCCATGTGCCTGCATACCGGCTCATGCCAATACCGAGCAGGCCGTATTCTACGAACTCATGTACTGACGCAGGGTATAGCTCCGGCATAAAAGCAGCCATAAACGCATGGTCGGACTGGTGGGGGATTGTAGATGACTTGGCGCCGTGGTCGTCACCGGTAAGGCATAGCACACCGCCGTGCTTCGCTGTGCCTGCCGCGTTACCGTGCTTCATAACATCCATTGAGCGGTCTAGGCCGGGGCCCTTTCCATACCAATAGCCGACAACGCCATCATACTTTGCATCTTCCTTGTTGAGTTCTACCATCTGAGAACCCCAAACTGCCGTGGCAGCTAAGTCCTCATTGAGGCCAACCTCAAACTTTACATGGTTTTCTTTAAGGCGTTTGCTTTGGCGCTGCACTTCCATGTCATAAATGCCGAGCGGCGAACCACGATAGCCAGAGATAAAGCCTGCTGTATTTAGCCCAGCTTGCTCATCGCGCCATCTCTGCACCATTGGTAGGCGTACCAGTGCATGGATACCGTTCATGAAAGCCCGTCCCTCTTTGAGGGTATACCTGTCTTGTAGCGATATTTTTTGTGACATGTTCTAACTCATTTTACCTGCATCTCATTGGCCTGAGATGCCACCCACCTTGTTCCTGAAGGGGATTATACGCTCAAAATGAAGAAATGAGCTTACGTAGATTTTAAATATAAGAAATAATATTACGAAATATAGCGTAGTTTGAGTAATTTATAGATAGTTTTGTGTGAAGTGATCTCGAGTAATTTGCATAAAAGGTCAGTATTTGTGACGTATCTTATAAGATACTGAATTTAAACAATATTTTATGGTATATTGATTCGTATTTCATTGAGAGCATAAAAAAACGCCCCGAAAAGGGGCGTTTTGTGCATTTTGAGACTGGCTCGTTACTTAGTCAGTTTCGTTGAAGAGCTCTCTTCCAATTAGCATGCGGCGGATTTCGTTTGTGCCAGCACCAATTTCATAAAGCTTGGCGTCACGCCATAGACGGCCTGTGGCATATTCGTTGATATACCCATTTCCGCCAAGGGTCTGAATTGCCTCTCCGGCCATCTTAGTGGCATTTTCTGAAGCATAGAGAATACAAGCGGCAGCGTCCTTGCGCGTGGTTTCTTTACGATCACAAGCTTGTGCAACGGAATAAACATAGGCACGAGCAGAACCCCAGGCAGTGTACATGTCTGCGATCTTGCCTTGCATTAGCTGAAATGTACCGATGGCTTTACCAAATTGTTCCCGTTCATGAACATATGGAATAACTGTATCTAAACAAGCACGCATGATACCTAGTGACCCGCCTGAAAGAACAACCCGCTCATAATCTAGACCGGACATTAGAATTTTTGCGCCGTCGCCTTCTTCACCCACCAAGTTTTCGAATGGAACAAGACAGTCTTCAAAAACCAATTCGCAGGTGTTTGAACCGCGCATACCAAGCTTATCAAGCTTTTGTGCAGTACTAAAACCGTCCATGCCCTTTTCGATAAGAAATGCGGATATTCCTTTTGAGCCACCGTTTGGATCGGTTTTGGCATATACCATCAAAACGTCAGCGTCGGGGCCGTTTGTAATCCACATTTTGTTACCGTTCAGCCGGTAACCGTCATTGCGTTTTTCGGCTTTGAGACGCATGGATACTACGTCAGAACCTGCACCAGGCTCAGACATGGCAAGAGCACCAGCATAATCACCCGAAATAAGCTTAGGCAGATACTTTGCACGCTGCTCGTCGTTTGCATTGCGGGCAATTTGATTGATGCAAAGATTTGAATGAGCGACATAGCTTAGCCCAACCGAAGCTGATGCACGGCTGATTTCCTCTACCGCAATAACATGGGCAAGGTAGCCCATGTCAGCGCCACCATCCTCTTCAGATACAGTGAGGCCGTGTAGGCACAGGTCCCCCATTTTTTTCCACAAGGCAGCAGGAAAAACATTCGTTTCATCAATGTCACCTGCGCGGTGTGCAATTTCATCATGTGCAAAACGAGCAACTGTGTCGCGCAGCATTTCGATCTCTTCGCCGTGATCGAATTTTAGATGCGGGAATTCAAACATGGTTTTGTCCTTCTAGGTGTCTTTATTATTCTTGTGGTTCAATGACGGAAAGAAGCACCGCATGATCAGATACTTGATCACCAGCTGCTATGCTAAGTCCTGTTACGGTACCGTCTTTGGGTGCGGAGATGGTTTGTTCCATCTTCATTGCTTCCATAACGAGGAGAGGCTGTCCTTTCGTGACGGCTTCGCCTTCTTCAACTTTAATTTCGAGAATTTTACCCGGCATCGGTGCAACGATAGTGCCGGGACCATCTGCGTCATCATCTGCGCCGCCATCTCTTGCGTGGCGTGAAATAAACATTGTGGCTTCGCCAGATACGAGTGAGACGATTTCTTCGCTTACTTCAGCAAACAAGGTATGCTTTAAGCCATCGCGAAGATAGCTAAGCTGACCTGCTTCTAGTGCTATGTTTTCTGCTCCGAACTCTTCACCTTCAACTGTAGCTGATGCCGCGTTTACATTCCCAAATAGCTCAACTGTTACAAGACCCTCTTCACTATCAAATAGGAGAGTTTCTGTTGTTTGAAGATTCACTCTGAAGTTGTCAGCTAGATCCCACGGGTCATTTGAGGTTACGCGGCTATGTCTCGCTGCCAAAATTGAGAATGCTGCATTTGAATAATCTTTTTTATCTATTTTATATGGAGTTAAAAGATTTTTCTCATGTTCCGCGATGAAGCCGGTGTGTACTTTACCAGCAATGAAATCCGGATGCATAAGTGTGTTACGTAGAAAATCCCTGTTGGTCACCAAGCCGGAAACCGGTGTTTTATCAATTAGGTCGATAAGCTCCTCGATCGCTTCTTCACGGCTCTCGCCAAATGCTATCAGCTTTCCAATCATCGGGTCATAGTGAATACTCACAATATCGCCTGCTGCAACGCCAGCATCGATGCGCTGAGTGGGAGGTAGGTCGATATCAGGGTTAAACATACCAATAGCACCGAC
>JBFOLV010000018.1:0-2854 GCA_040830325.1 Kordiimonas sp.
AACTAATTTGGTCTCTCGATACGCAGCTCTTTTTCCGTAGCCTCCGTAACTCCGTAACCTGCGGCAGCATCAATCACCACAGAAACACCGTTCTCATCTTTCTTGACTACAGGCATTGTCCGCGCAACATTTGAGCTTTTAGCTTGTAACAATGCCTCAGAAACCGTCTTTGCACGAGCGAGTTTAATCAAATTTAACCTAGTAGGAAACATCAAAGGGACCTGATCGGAATCCCAATCTTCAAGGAGTTCCTGCGGCCGCACCCACTTAAGAGACACAGCCTCATCCCCATCTTGAATTGCTTCTTGTCCATTATGCGCAGCGATATAAAAATATGTATTAAAACGTCGCGGCATTGTTTCCGGCGTTACCCAATGAGCAAAAGGCTGCAAACCTTCGACATCCAACACATTTTCAGACGCAACAAAGTGATCTTCAAAGTTTTTCTTCAGATCAATTGCTTCATTATTGTTTTGAGTAAGTAAAACTGAAGCTTCTTCATATAATTCACGTAGGGCAGCCACACGGTAACACAGGTCTTCAGTCACGAGCGTTGCGTTGACCCGGTCTTTCCAGCGTTCCACTTCCATGTCTTCTCGGTCAACTTTTCCTCCAGGAAACACAAAAGCGCCAGGAGCAAAACGCATGGTTTTGGCACGCTCCATCATCAGCACCTCAAGGCCGAGAGAGCCATCACGTACCAACAAAATAGAGGCTGCAGGCAATGCTTCTGCTATCGCGTCAGTTTTGCCCATTATATTTCCTCAACTGTCAGCACGCCCATCTCCGCAGCAATAGCCTGCTTCAGCTCTGGTGTAACTTTATATCTGCCGGGCAACCTAAACTCAGCAAACCTCTTACTCTCAGCCACAGGCAATCGCATGGTTACACGCCCTTTACCACCGGTTTTTCTATCAAGAGCTGCTTTAATAGATGCAAACGCATTTGCCTGCTCAACTTCAATGAACAAGCCCTTAGAAGACTGAGATGCGACTTGCTCAAGCGATTCCATCCCGCGACAAGAAAGACCGATGCTATCGTCATCGTCACGTTTTCGGATTTGCACAGAAACAACAAGTGGTGCACCCTCCTCCACTAATGTTCTCATGCGCTCTAAATCATCTTCAAATGCCATTAGTTCGAAAGCATCGGTTCTGTCAGATAATGTTAGGCGTCCAAATTTATTGCCTCGCTTAGTGACACCCTCCCTATAACCGAGGATTGCACCAGCCATCCGAACCGTCTGCCCAACAAGACCTCCGTCAGAATACAACTCCCTTGCAGGGATAATACGCTCTCTTTCGAGAACAGTTTCATAGGTATCAAGTGGATGTGCAGAGATATAAAAGCCAACAGCCTTACGTTCTTCATCAAGCTGTTCCGTATCTGTCCATTTTTTTACGAGCGGCAACACAGGTCTGTCTACTACGGCCGCCATTTCTCCGCCAAACAAACTAACCTGATCACTTTCCCGCTCTTTTGCTTCCATTTGAGCAACGCGCATAATGATTTCAGCCGCAGCATATGCCTGAGCCCTGTCAGGCAGCAAACTATCAAAAGCACCTGCCGCAACCAAGCGTTCTATCTGCCTTTTGTTGAGCAGTTTAGGGTCAACGCGTTCGGCGAAGTCAAACACATCCTTATACTTGCCATTCTTTTCACGCTCAGCAACGATGGCTTCCATGGCTTTCTCGCCAACACCTTTAATCGCGCCGAGTGCATAACGAACCCCAAGATTATGCCGAGGGTCATCCTCTTCTTCACAGTATAGCTCTGGCGCACTTTCAACCGTAAAAGGCACATCCGAATGGTTGATATCAGGCAGGAGAAGCGGAACTTCCATACGCTGAAGTTCCATTTTAAAAGCTGCAAGCTTATCTGTATTGCCCATATCGAGGGTCATAATAGCGGCCATAAATTCTACGGGGTAGTTCGCCTTCATAAAGGCTGTATGGTAAGCAACTAAAGCATAAGCTGCGGCATGTGATTTGTTAAATCCATAGGACGCAAATTTTGTCACTAGGTCAAAAATATAGCTGGCTTTTTCTTTATCAATGCCACGTTCTACCGCACCTTCACAGAAACGACCCCGTTGTTTATCCATTTCCTCCTTAATCTTCTTACCCATTGCACGGCGGAGAATATCCGCCTCGCCTAGGCTGTATCCTGACATAACCTGCGCAATCTGCATCACCTGCTCCTGGTAGATGATTACGCCGTATGTCTCGCCTAAAATGCTTTCAAGTATTGGATGGGGGTACTCAACTTCTAGCCGACCATGTTTCCTATCAACATAAGTGGGAATATTATCCATAGGCCCTGGTCGGTAAAGCGCCACAATCGCGATAATGTCTTCGAATGTATCTGGTTTAAGGCCCTTAAGAACCGCCCTCATACCCGTACTCTCAAGCTGAAACACACCCGCAGATTCGCCAGCCGCTAACAACTCATAGCTTGGCCCGTCGTCCAATGGCACAGCCTCGAGGTTAATATGGATATCTCGCTGCTTCACATACTTAACAGCTCGATCGAGAACAGTCAGAGTCTTAAGTCCCAGAAAGTCAAACTTCACAAGGCCACATTGCTCTACCCATTTCATATTGAATTGGGTAACTGGCATGTCCGATTTAGGGTCACGGTATAATGCCACTAGTTCTTCAAGTGGCCTATCGCCAATAACAACACCAGCCGCATGGGTTGACGAGTGCGCATAAAAACCTTCGAGTTTCAGCGCACGTTCCATCACGCGTGCTGATAGCTCGTAAGAAGAAATTTCCCTTCTTAGACGTTCCTAGCTATCAATGGCCTCCTGCAAGCTGATCGCGCTGCACGGGTCATTAGGAATCATCTTTGA
>JBFOLV010000019.1:0-6582 GCA_040830325.1 Kordiimonas sp.
CAGGACGTACCGTACTCATTGCTTCACGCAAAGTTTGCGGATATTTACAGAACAACACCGGCACTTCAGGTCTAGGCCCTACCAAACTCATGTCGCCTATCAACACATTTATTAGTTGTGGAAGTTCATCAAGCTTGTATCGCCGTAGGGTTTTTCCGATATCTGTAACTCTAGGATCATTCTTTGTGGTAACTGGATTTGAATCTTTAGTCGACTGCATAGTGCGGAACTTCCAAATCCGAAAAACCTTCTCCTTTTTTCCAACACGATCTTGTCGAAAAAAGATTGGTCTCCCATCAAAAAACAATACCGATAGTGCGATAACTGCAAAAACTGGCGCAAGTATGGCGAGACCACACAACGACGAAAAAATATCAAAGAGTCTTTTCATTGTTGATCGCCTTTTCCAGAGCCCTCACTATGATCTCTTGCTCTTTATCCTTCAAAGTTGGAAATAATGGTAATGAAAGACAGTGGTTAAAATAGTGATCTGCAGCAGGAAAGCCATCTGGAGGCATCACAGCAACTTCTCGCCAATATGAGAGATTATGCAACGGAGTATAATGTATGGAATAACCAATATCGAACTCAGACATAATCTCTATAGCACGGTCCCTTACTTTCTTATCATAAAACTGAACGACATATAGATGCCAAGCATGTTCGCATAACCTGTTTTCAGGTCTCGGAGGAAGATCAAGAGGTAGCTTGATAAGTGCTTGATCATAAAATGATACAGCACTCAATCGGCCTAATCTCAGTTTATCAACGTCGCTCAACTGCACCCTCCCGAGAGCTGCTGCTACATCTGTTAAATTGTACTTATAACCAGCATCCACCACATCATACTGCCACAAGTGGCTCTTCCCATTAAACCGCTCAAATGCATCTCTACTTATTCCATGAGTTCGCATTACTCGAGCACGATCAGCGACATCATGTTCGGGAGTAACAATCATTCCTCCTTCACCAGTGGTCATCGTTTTGTTTGCATAAAAGCTAAACACTGCGGCATCAGATCCCATGGTTCCAATATGCTTACCATCAATTCTACAAGGGATTGCGTGAGCAGCATCCTCCACCAATCGTAAAGAATGCCTCCGACATAACTCAACCAGTGGGGTGATATCGATGGGATACCCCGCGAAATGGACATATATCACAGCTTTGGTTTTATTTGTAATCGCAGCTTCAATCTTCTCAAAACTAGCGCACAAGGTGTCTGGATTAACATCTACTAAGACTACATTCGCCCCCAGATAATTCACGATCTCAGCGGTAGCCGTAAAAGTCAATGTGGGAACAATAACTTCATCACCTTCAGAAACACCCAAAGCTTCAAGAGCTAAGTGCAATCCAGCCGTGCAGGAGTTCACCGCAATCGCTTGCACTCCTTCCCCCACATAACTAGCAAACTCTTGCTCAAAAGCTTTGGCCTGAGGGCCACTTGTAAGCCAACCGGACTTCAACACACTGGCTACTTCATCAATTGCCCGTTCAGATATTTCAGTTTTAAAAAATGGTATTTTCACACTTAATCACAATCCCAGAACAGTTGCATATACTTAGAGCGGAAACATTTTGTCAGAAATCAAGTAATGGCCACACAATGGGTTACATGCATATTACAAAACACCTCAGGCGATGTTTTGTTTAATTGGTTTGATGACTGACTGATCATAATCTTCAATGTATCGTTGTAGCGTCTTATGTAACGATTTGATATCATGGTTATCGATGCAATTCTTAAGCTCCACTATCATTTCTTCAGTTTTTTCAGGAGAAAGCTGGGCTTCTTTTGCACTCAGAATTTTAGGATGAGGCGTTTCCGTGAGAGTATCATCATCAATCAAGAGCTCTTCATATAGCTTTTCACCAGGCCTCAAGCCAGTGAAGTGAATTTCTATTCCGCCATTCTCCATAAGATCACCAGTTTCTCTTATATGAGAACCAGACAATTCTATCAGATGCTTAGCAAGATCAAATATCTTTACCGGCTCCCCCATATCTAAAACAAACACATTCCCGTCATTTGCATAGGAGCCAGCTAGAAGCACCAAGCGTGCAGCCTCCGGAATAGTCATAAAAAAACGAGTTACTTCAGGGTGAGTCACTGTAACTGGCCCCCCCTCCCGTATCTGCCGTTTAAACAACGGCACAACTGACCCGGAAGAACCAAGAACGTTTCCAAAACGTACCATAGAAAACCTAGTTTTGTGTTTTTTTGCAGCAGCGTCTTGTACTACTAATTCTGCCATTCGCTTCGATCCCCCCATCACGTTTGTGGGACGAACGGCTTTATCAGTGGAAATCAGTATGAAACTTTCTATTTCGGCCTTAGCTGCAAGCGACGTCAACACAGCAGTACCTATTACATTGTTTCTGACTCCTTCAAACGGATTGGCTTCTACAAGTGGCACATGCTTATAAGCCGCGGCGTGTATTATTACGTCAACTTGGTACTGCTGAAGCACCTCTTCAACTCTATTGGCATCAGTGATAGATCCTAACCGCGCTATTATCAAAGCATCACAACCATGTACTGATTGGCGGAGTTCAGCTTCTATTTCATATAGTGCATATTCACTAACATCGAAAAGAACAATACAACTTGGTTTACAAAACAGAAGCTGCCTACAAAGCTCAGAGCCGATTGAACCACCTGCACCGGTTACCATAACAACTCTTCCAGAATAGGTTCTAGAAATTTGCGGTCCACTCAAATCCACTTTACTCCGCCCCAGTAGGTCTTCCGGAGAAACAGTGTATTGACTATCAAGAGCCTTATTGCTGACAACCATATCGATAAAAGAAGGCAAAATTCGAATATCACAAGGTAATTGCGACATTTTTTTTACTATTTCTTTTTGCTGCATCACAGGAAGTGACGGCATAGCAATAATGAGGCGGTTGATTCTCCCTGTTTTAACAAGTGAAAATAGTTTCTCTGGCTTTAAAACCTTTAGACCAGATACTACCAATCCATGAAGTGCGGGGTTGTCATCAACAAATATAACAGGTTCCACTTCCCTACTTTTTCTTAATGCCGAAACCAGTTGGATACCTGCGGCGCCTGCACCATATATTGCGACACTCACGGTGCGCCCGCCATACGACTTTAATAAGTCTAATATATGCATACCAAGAATTCGGACGACTGTAGTTAGCAAGAAGAACAAAACTCCAAATATTATTGGAACAGATCTAGGAACGCTTAATTTAAAAAAATAGCCAAAGCTAACTATTGCCAATACCAATAGAGCTGTACAAACTCCTGCTCTAATTGTTGCATTAGTATCAAACTCACGTAGTTTAATCCAAGGTAGCCTACATACATAAACAAGGACGATACCTGCCAATACTGTCAACAAAATCAGGTTGAAAAAATCTGGTTCCCTTAGGTAGGGCACAGGTGTATCCAGTCGCAATGCATATGCTAAGTACACACTTACTGGCACCAACAGTACATCGACAATCATCCAGAAAAGTAACTTATGGTACCGAGCTCTATGCACCAAAAAATCATAAATCACGCTTCACACCCTAAATTTTACGCAAAGGTTACACTTATGTGAATATCTTGCCAAAATCTATAGAAATTACTCTGTATCGCTCAGCTAAGATTGATAACAGCACAACAGCTTGATAACTTGCATAAACTCAAACTATCAAATTGAAAGATCATACACAGCATTGATTTTCGATGCACTCAACCACCGGGCTAAACTTTTGAAAAATGCATATTCTATATTGTTCATTATGTCGCTGTCTCCACTACCCTTTGGGAGTGCTAGACCTGTTTTTCAAATTGGCTGGACTATCGTAGTCAGTTTAATACTAATAATGCTTTGCCTCACTCAAGTGTTTTCAAAATCATCAAGGCAACATCACCACAACAGCATTTCTAGCTTTCTCGACATTTCCCCGACTGCGATTACACTCAGTATTTGTACATTTTATATAATTTGCATTATTCAACTTCTTCCAAATTTTTCAAATCAGATATTAAATGTACATCAAAGAATTAGTACAATATCGCACACACCATTCAATACAGTTTATACAATTCTACAAGCATATTCTTATACATGCATATTTATGCTCTCTATAATTGCATCAAAAAACAAGAAAACTGCATTGTTTTTTTATGATGTTTTACTGCATATAATCGTATCATATGCCGCTTACGGATTCATAATCTACATAAGTGGAAACGAAACAATTATTGGGTATGACAAAACATCTTCATTATATTCCCTGACTTCAACGTTTGTTAATCGCAACAATTTTGCAACATACTGTGGTGTGGGGCTAATACTAGCTGTTACTCGACTGATGAGTGTCTCATCCTTTCATTTGAGCCAGCCTATTTCAACAATACTTTTTAAGTTGATTGGATCCTATAAGCCTTGGTTATATCTCTTAGAGTCAATTTTCCTTTTTAGCTGCTTACTTTTGACTGATTCTCGGGCAGGGTTATCATCAACACTTGTGGCAATATTGCTCATTTTTATTTTAAGTTCATCAGGTACCTCAACCCACAAAAAGACAAAATTCAGTGTATTTCTAATTGGCATAAGCATCTTAGCTGCACTTTTACAACTAAGCGGCTACAGCATTACACATCGCCTTACTCTCCCATTCGAACTTGATCAAAGGTTCTTAGCTTATCCTGCGATATTCCATGCCATTGCCACACAACCTATACTAGGGTATGGATTAGGGTCCTTTTCTGAAGTTTTTATGTTTTTTCGCCCCAATTCCATGAAGGTCATTTTTGACAGAGCCCACAGCGATTTTCTACAACTCTGTTTCGAGATAGGAATGCCAGCCGCCTGTATTGTTTTGTTTTCAATGTTTACGACATTTAAGAAACTAATCCACTATTTTAAAACATGTACAAAACATAAATATGAAATTCTATCCGGACTAGGTGTATTAATTTTGTTCACGCTTCACGGTTTAGTAGATTTTCCATTTCAAATACCTGCCTTAGGATATACTCTCAGTGCTATTTTGGGCTTTTCATTAGGTACCGGATGGATAGAAAAGCATTCAAAATGATAACCGCAATAAGGTAAGGATCGCCACAGCGATCCTTTAAACAATATATAAATACAGAAGTGGTGTCAGACAATAACGTGCATCTCGTTTAAGTCAGATACGCTAAGCCTTTCCAAAAACAAAGATGCGTCAGAAGCAGTCATTATTAATAAGCCAGGAACACCACCTAAAACACTATCCGCTGAAACATTCTTCACATCTGTAAGAGAAGCAAACCCCACGAGGGCATCACTCAGATCAAGCCTGTCTTCTGTTACAGAAAAATCGGTCACCACATCATCTCCGCGTGAACCTCCAAAGTAGAAATAGTCATTGTCAATTCCACCTTCAAAGCGATCATCGCCATCACCGCCCCAAAGGGAGTCATCACCAGATTCAGCAATCACGGTGTCATTGCCTGCGCCGCTGAAAATATTGTCTTTGCCACTTCCAGCATTCACAGAGTCATTGCCACTGGATGAGAAAATGCGGTCATGCCCACCATAAGCACTTATAGTATCGTCACCACCTCCACCGCCAATGGTCTCATTCCCATTAGTGCCCCATACACGGTCATTCCCTGTACCAGCCCGATAGGTACCTGCATCCGTGCTACCATTAAGGATAGTATCGCCATTATCTGTAGGGCCAGCAAAGATTTCATCATCACCAAAGCCACCATAAACACTATCATTGCCGTCACCAACACGCAGACCATCGTTTCCGTCGCGTCCTTCAAGGTGATTGTGCCCATCATCACCAACAATGAAGTCAGCAAAGTTGGAACCAATCACACCTTCAATAGAGGTCAGTGTGTCACCTTGGGCAAAGCTGCCTTTGAGTACCCCTGTTGCCAAGTTCACCTGAACAGCTGCGTCAGAGTTTTAATAACTGATAAGATCAGAACCAGCCTTACCATCAACCTTATCAGCAGCAGCCGTTGCCAGCAAATAGTCTCCTGAATCACTGCCTGTGATAGACCCATTACCAGAGGTGCCAGAACCATCATCATTGAAGCAGAAAAGGCGAAGGATAACTTCTTCTTCGTCTGTGTAAGCCATGAAGGAGAGAATATCTCCATCTACCGAAACGAAAGCGTCTGTGCCCAAGCGATCCAGAAATGACAGACTGTCATCCAGACCATCCGTCAGGGCATAGTGACCCTGGGCCTTGCCATCCGCACCATAGAAGATGACGAAAAAATCATCCTGAGGATTTCCAAATTCCTCAACCTCTACCAGCACACCAAACTGACCATTCTCGGTAGCAAACATCTTTATGGGGCCACCAAACCTATCAGGAATGACATATGTGTCTGAGCCTATCGCCTGTCCGTTGGCATTATAAACGCGAACCTCAAAGTCAGTAAAAACAGCGGCAAAGGTATTGTTTGATAGACCCACAATATCGATAGGCCTACCATGACATAAAGAGTAAATACTTAGGCATATTACTGATCTAGTACAGCCTTAAAACTGCGTAAATATTGAGATAGGTATCTAGTAAAATGATGGTGCCCCCGGTCGGAATCGAACCGAC
>JBFOLV010000020.1:0-2693 GCA_040830325.1 Kordiimonas sp.
AGCTTCAATTTTCGGATTTTCGGACATCCGCAAAACAGGGGAAGAGTCAAAGTTAAGCTGCTGAACCCGTCCCGCTTCAACTGTCGTTTCTTGCGTAATGGCACCTGACAAACCGAATATGGTGCTTCCCTCTATTTGGGCTTTAACCGCAGACGGGTTAATCACTAATCCACAATCAATCACAACCGTCACTTTCTCTACGGTTGCAATCCCATCAGCTACAGAGACTTCAACAGCAAATGCGCTATAGCTCGCAACATCCGTATAACAGTGACATGAGACCCCAACCGCATTGCCCGCAGGCCGTGCCCGATAATAGTCAGCTTTGTCAGCAAGCAACTCCAATATAGCTTTCATCCGCGTCGCAGAGATTGTCTCCATGTCGCCCGGATAGGTTTCAGCCGTAATGTCCTGAGCGAGAAGCTGCATTCTGAGCTCGAGTGGATCTCTGTCTGTTTCGAGTGCTAACTCGTCCACAGCACATTCAAGCGCAAAACAATTGGAATTTCGGTACGTCCCCCGCCACCATGTGAAATACAGAGCACTGGTATGATACATTTTATGGCTGATACGAATATGGTCAAAACTATAAGGAATATCGTTGGCACCAAGCGCTGCTGTCCAGTCAAACCCTTCTTCAGAAATACCATCTGGACCTTCCTGCACCGCTACAGAATAACCCGACATATGAAACGAACATGATAGTGGTTTACCGGTTTCATCAACCTTGAAAGAGACTTTATGTTTTGTCGGCGGCCTGTTGGGGCCGTGCGCACAATCATCTTCGCGCGTATATAGAAGCTGCACCGGGTAAGGTACTTTCATCGCAACTTCAGCCACTTCAAACACATAGTCACGCACTAACTTACGGCCAAAACTACCGCCAGCAAGCGTTGTGTTCAAAACGATGTTTTCTTTGGAGAGGCCTGTGCGTTTCGCGGTTTCCTCTACAGCTAATGTTTGCTGATGGCATGGTGACCAAATTGTTAAAACACCATCTTGATACTTCGCGGTAGCATTAGCTGTTTCGAGCGGCGCATGCGATGCAGCGGGCATCTCATAGACCCACTCTTTCAAAGCACCCTTGGTGGCAGGAGCGCCGGTTTCCCGGATTAGATAACCGTCTTCCCCCAAGCCCTCTTGCAGCTCCGCATCTAAATCCTGTGAACTGACAAATTGATTGTCACCCAAATCCCAATCAACGACCAGTTCTCGGCGTGCACGCATTGCTGCCCAATGGTTGTCAGCTATAACAGCAACTGCATTTTTTAATCGCACAACATCCACGACGCTCGCCATCTTTAATGCTGCAGAAGAGTCAAAAGATATAAGTTTACCGCCGCGGACAGGACTTCTTTCAATGGAAACACTTTTCCGACCCGGTAGTGTAACATCAGCACCGTAAACTGCTGTGCCCGCCATTACCGCATTCGCATCAAAGCGGCCCCGTGGTGTTCCGACATACTTATAGCTACGAACATCTTTAAGAGTAGGGTTCTCCGGTACAGGTAGTTGTGACGCTCCGTCAATCAGTGCCGAAAATGGTAGTTTTCTACCTGTCGCAGGATGATTCACAAAACAATTTTCAGCAACACACTCTTCCGGCTTAATCGACCATTTGTTTGCTGCAACGGTCATCAGCATTTCCCGTGCTGCAGCAAACATAGGTCGATAATGACGCCATGCACTAGTGGTCGCACCGCTTCCCCCCGTGCCAACGTATCCGTATTTTTCATCAGCTGTTGTCTGATGCATCTTCAGTAGAGACAAATCCGCCCCTAACTCATCAGCTGCGATCACCGCAACGCCCGTCTTAATCAATTGGCCCATTTCAGTACGTTTGCACCAAAAATGAACACTGTTATCCTCGTGAATTTCCAAAAATGCACTAGGAGAAAACGCCTTAGTCTTCGGCTTGGCTCCAGCTGGAAAACTAAACAGCCCGAGACCAAACCCAGCCGCACCTGCCGACATAAATTTTAAAATCGACCGGCGCGACACATCAGTTGAACTACTATCGCCTTCTAAATTCTTTTTGTGTAACGCTGCCATACTTTCCTCCTGAATACGCGGGGGTTTACTCAGGAAATCTAACTAAAAGCCCTTGTTTTCCAGCAAAGTGGGTCGAGCGGAGGATATATGGGACGACCTGTCACCAACAACGTCATGTAACTAACTTGCTGTCGATAAAACCGGCGCTAAAGCTTCCCTGTGAGCGCGACCACAAGGTAATTCGCTACCATCTTTCATAAGTACGAGCGCGCTGCCATCACGATTTTTATTCACACCATCTATGGAATCTCTATTCACGAGGTAGGAACGGTGAATCCGTACAAAGGATTTGCTTTCAAGTGTCTCTTCCATTTTTGAAAGAGTGTTCCGAAGGATATAAGTTTGCCCATCAGCATGCACTTCTACGTAGTTCCGCGCGGCCTGCATCCAATCCACCTGGCTTTCCTTAAGCCAAACGATTGTGCGCCCCTTATTTACAACAAGAGTTGGCTCGTCGCGTTTTTGTTCATCCCGCACGTCCGGTAGTCGGCGCACGTACAAGAGAGAAACCGCTAAGAAAACGACATAAGTACCAAGTACAATAGGCACCATATAATAGAATGTACCCAGAAAACTCTCTTCAATGCCCATGGCATTATTGACAACATTGGCATGCGATGCGCCTAGGACTAAGGAAACGA
>JBFOLV010000021.1:0-4873 GCA_040830325.1 Kordiimonas sp.
AGTTCCAAAACACTGTTGAAGAAATGTCAGCGTCTGCTCTAACGGCCGTTGAGCCAGCAGCTGGTGCAAGCGCAGAAGCAAATCTTGCTGCTGAAGCACAGACATTCAACACGATGGATATTCTTCTCGACTCATATCTTGCTATTGAGCAAAGCGAAGAGTTTGGAAAAACGCTTAAGAAAATTGGCGGTTAGTTGCTGATTTAGGCAGTGGTCTGACGCCGCTGCCAAAGCTGACTTCACAGTTTAAAACAAGGCTCGACTAGTAGAGGTTTCTCTGCTGGTCTTTTGCCGTTTATGCTTCTTTCGTCATTCGACGGCTTGACCGGCGAATCCAACTTTAGACAGTAAGTAAGTTTGTGGACTCGCCGATCTAATAGGCGAGTGACAAGGAGGGCTTAGTTTGCGATTTCTCGAGCTTCATCCACTAACAAAATCGGAATGCCGTCACGGATTGGAAAGGCGAGGTTTGCTTTTTCACTGATCAGCTCCTGAGCTTCACTGTCATACTTCAAAGTTTGCCGGGTAACAGGACATACGAGTAGCTCAAGTAGTTTAGGGTCAGTTTTAGTCATGGTAGTTCTCGGTTAGTTTGTCTTGTCGCTTATAGATACCATCATCAACAGGCTTTTAAGTGTTTCGGCGCGCTCGGTTGTGGTGTTCGCCTCTAGGAGCGCCTGTTTTTCCGCGATGGTTAAGGGAATGATCATGGAAAGGGTGTTGATCAAAACCGTATCAGGCGCGGCGTTGATGCCGTCGTAGTCAGCTTCAAGGCCACGTTTGTCGAGATATGCTTTTAGCTCTGTCATGAGCCCTTCCCGGTCAAAGGTGCCGGGTGGCGGCGGTGGCATGGTGTCATCCTGAAAGGGTTCCCAGTTTGCCATTACTTGACGGTAAGGTGTGGTGCCGGAAAGTTCACTTTCGATATGAAATCGGCTGATGCCCGTTAGTCTGATAAGATAACGGCCATCTTCTGTTTTAGTGCTGTGGGTAATGCGACCAGCGCCACCAACCTGATACACCTCTGGTGAGCCAGCAAGATCATCGGTTGTTTTGGGCTGCACCATGCCAATGATACCGTGGTTTGCCTGCGCATCCTCAACCATTTTCAAATAGCGTGGTTCAAAGATATTCAGTGGTAGATTGCTTTCAGGAAATAAAATTACTTTTGGCAGGGGAAATACCGGAATAACCGGCGGTAAATCTGCTGTTGTATTTTCACTGTCTGCCACTGGTTCCCTTTCTAGCTAAAGAGTATTGAAGATAGGCGCCTGCGATACTTGAGCGTGAACGGATCAGCGGCACCTGCTGCTTCAAAAAGCTTCAGCAGCTGTGCACGGGCACCGTCTTCATTCCATTCACGGTCTCGCATAATGATGCCAAGCAGAGCTTCCGCTGCACCGGCCATATCGCCTTTTGCTTGCAAGGCGAGCGATAGATCATAGCGTGCTTGGTGGTTCATTGGGTCAGCTTCAACTGCCTTTTGAAGCTCCGCTGCATCACCTGCGTTCTCAGCTTGCAGTGCCAGTTCAATTGCTGCATCCAGCTTTTCCACACGGTCTGTTAGTTTTGCCTCAGCCGCTGCTTTGGTGTCCACGGCATCCAAAATTTCTTTTGCTTGGTCCGTTTCGCCTAATTGGAATGAAGCTTCGGCTGCACCGACAAGGGCGCGCAAGTTGCCTTGTTCCATAGAAAGTATTTGCTGGTAAGCTGGCATTGCTTCACTAGCTTGGCCTGCGGTAACCAATTCTTCAGCTTGATCAAGCAGCTGATCGACAGGGTTTGCACCCGCGCCTGCACCGCCGGACATTTGCGTCAGCTTTTCAATGAAGGTTTGAATGTGGGACGCAGGTACTGCGCCCTGGAAACCGTCAACGGGCTGCCCTTGCCAGAAGGCGATAACTGTTGGCAGGCTTTGCACTTGAAGCTGTGCGCAAACAGCTTGGTTTTGATCTGCGTTCACCTTCACGAGGGCGACGGTACCGCCTGCGGCTTGCACAGCACTTTCTAGCGCTGGCATTAGCTGTTTGCAGGGGCCGCACCAATCTGCCCAAAAGTCTACGATAACCGGCCGTGTTTGGGATGCCTCAATAACGTCGGCAGCGAAATTCGCTGTGTCAGTGTCTTTGATCAAATCCGTTGCTGCATTATCTTGCGCGCTGATCATCGGTTCCATTGCTCATACTCTTTAAGTTTTACTGCTAACATGTTGGGAGCTTGATTGAGTGCCGTGGTCTGACCTCTCATACTCACCTAACTTAAGGGCAACATAGGGTGTTCCTGTCTAATGTGCTAGACGCAAATTCGGAATAATTTGTTAACAGGGTCACATTTAGGAGGGCCTGTTATTCACTATCCAGATCAACAATCAGGGGTTCATAACCGCAGGCCCGAATAAACTTTATGAGGTCACTCGGTGAAATGGCCGTTGTGGCTGCATTATGGAGGGGGTGATAGTTTAGGGAAGCTTGCTGCATCATCTGTTTATCGAGAGCAACAACAAGGGGCGGTTCTTCGCCCTCTTTTACTTGCGCATTTATGAGAGCGAACGGTGTAACAGACCCTGGGATAACACCGAGCATTTCCTTGAGGCTGTCGGCACTACCAAACGAAAGACGCCCTAGGCCAATTTTTCCGGAGAGAGCTTTCAGATCAACGCGCCTATTTTCATCCACCATGACAAGGGCGCGGCGTTTTTTCTTATCCCGTACAAAAAGACTTTTGCAGTGACCGCCTGATTTGAAGGGCTCAGGCATGGTGTCTCGCTCTTGCTGGGCCTCAAGCACAGTAAAGACACTGGCGTGTCTCACAGTTGGCACTTTAATGCCGTGTGAGTCTAGAAAGTTAAATAGAGGGGCCTCTATATCGGGTGATTCCGTCATATTCATTATCCAAAATGCTCAGTCTCTATGATGTATATTGTTAAAAAATATCATAAAATCAATCAATTAGATGATTTTGTAAAAAAACTGAAAATAACTGTTGCAAAGGTAAGCTTGGTGGCTATTATCCCGCCTCGCAAGCAGCAATGCTTGTTACCCTAGCGGCCTTTAAACAGCCGCATACGCGATTGAGCGGGCGTAGCTCAGGGGTAGAGCATAACCTTGCCAAGGTTAGGGTCGTGAGTTCGAATCTCATCGCCCGCTCCATCTTTCTCTTTGAATATCAAAGAGTTACAAAAGCCTCCCTCCCGGGAGGTTTTTTTGTTTTTAGCCTCATTTTTGTTTCAAACGGTTTATCTCCCGCTAAACTTCCGTTCGTCGAATAAGACTATCAACCTATATTCAAGTATGAAAAAGTGTGTGCCGCAAAAGTGCCAATAGCACATTAATAATAAAAATGTCGGGGGGCATAATGATTAAGCCAATGAAATTAATAAGTTACGTGTCGTTGATGTTAGCGGTTCCCGCCGTAATGGCAGATGGAACGGTTTCAACCAAGTTTGAAGCAAAAGATGTTTTTGAGCTGGAATACGCTACCAGCCCAGCTGTTTCACCAGACGGTAAGCAAGTGGTTTATGTACGCCGTTCTAATGATATTATGTCAGATAGTACACGCTCAAACCTATGGATTTCTGCGATTGATGGCAGTAGTAATAGGCCGCTTCTGTCTGGTAAAAAGGCTTTCTATAGCCCAACTTGGTCGCCGGATGGTACGCGCCTCGCTTACCTTTCAAACGTAGAAGGCAAAACACAGCTTTACGTCCGCTGGATGGACACTGGCCAAACAGGTTTGGTTACAAATTTGCAGTCTAGCCCCCGCAGTATCACCTGGTCACCAGATGGAACCAGTATTGCTTTTACTATGAGTGTGCCGAAAAAAGAGAAAGTGCTGAGTGTGAAAATGCCAGCAAAACCAAAGGGTGCGAAGTGGTCCAAGCCGGTAAAATATGTCTCTAAAGCGCGCTATATGGCTGATGGGCGAGGTATTTTGGAGCCCGCATACACGCATCTTTTCATCGTGCCTTCAGAGGGGGGTACAGCGCGTCAAATTTCCAGTGGTAACTATCATCACCGCGGCGCCCTCAGTTTCTCTGCCGACGGCAGTGAAATTTACGTTTCGGCAAATCGTAGCGACAACTGGGAATATGAAACAAGGGACAGCAATATCTATGCTTTTTCTATGGATGGCAGCGTTCGCCAGGTGACGGATAAGCCGGGTGATGAATATGCGCCGACAGTTTCACCGGACGGCAAGCGCTTGGCATACTTGCATTCTGACAATCAAAAGCTCGCGTATCGTAACAGTTACCTTTATGTGATGGATACGGACGGGTCTGGTGATAAAAATCTATCTGCTGATGTTGATAATTCACTAGGCAATCCGCAGTGGGATGACCGCGGCCGTGGCCTCTATTATCAGATGACGGTTCGAGGTAAGGTTCAGGTTGGCTATACAAATCTTTCTGCTAAGCACCGTGTTGTGGCAGAAAATTTGGGCGGTACAACGCTTGGGCGCCCATACGCGTTTGGTACATATGATGCAGCTGGCGGCGCTGTTGCATTCACAAAAGGACGTACCGATCGCCCTGCTGACCTGCATGTGATTAAAAGCGGGAAAACGATTCAGCTAACAAAACTGAATGAAGATCTGCTCGGGCATAAAACGCTCGGTGATGTCCATGAAATTACTTATAAATCGTCAATCGACGGTGAGGAAATTCAAGGATGGTACATCACACCGCCTAATTATGACCCAGCTAAGAAATATCCGCTTATCCTTGAAATTCATGGTGGACCGCATTTGGCGTATGGCCCTCATTTTACGGCGGAACTTCAGCGTTTCGCTGCTGAAGGGTATGTAGTCTTCTATGATAACCACAGGGGCAGTTCCTCTTATGGTGAGCGTTTTGCACTGTTGTTGCAGGGTAAATA
>JBFOLV010000022.1:0-4719 GCA_040830325.1 Kordiimonas sp.
ATGGCCCGGCGTCTACTATCGCAAAACAGCAATAATGCTACGGTGAAAATGATTGCCTATAAACTTGGCTTTTCCAATCCAAGTAACTTTGCCAGAACCTATAAGCAATGTTATGGATTTTCACCATCTGATACACGTGACCTTTACCGTGGCAACCCCGCAAAACGGCCTATTGAAACTCTCAATGACCTAAATGTTGGCGACCGAAAATGGGAATATTGGATCGCCAACATGGTGCTATAAAAAAGGGGCCCCAAAGCCCCCTAGCACTCCACAAGCGCAATCTGGACCTTTTATTAAGCCCTACCAGCCATAACAGCGTGTTTTATCTGGATACGGTCCTGAGCTGACACCCCTAAAAGGCCCGAAACTTTGGCCAGCACATTTTCTTCAAAATTATCGATGCGATTATCCGCGAGGGCTACCTGCCATAACAAGCGTACGATCTCTTGCCGGCCTTCCTGATCCAACTCGCTGGCAACTACGCGTGTAAACTTATACAAGCAATTCGCTTCATTTTGTTCAGACTGAGCATCAGAAAAAATCTTTTCAGCAATATCGGTATCAAGAGAAAACTGTTCACTAAGGCACGCAATCAACTGAGCTTTCTCACTTGCAGCCATCTCGCCGTCACTAAGGGAGACTTGTACAAGAAGAGCTGCAGTCGCCAAATGCAACTCCTTCACTTCTCCTACACCAACGGTATCAGTAAGCCCAAGCAGCTCGCTAACTTTGCCCCACATACAACAACTCCAGAACAGATTTTTAGGAAACACAAAGAAAAATACTGTTAATAATCTAACAGTTGGCGCTTACCTGCT
This sequence comes from Kordiimonas sp., assembly GCA_040830325.1. Lineage (GTDB taxonomy): Bacteria > Pseudomonadota > Alphaproteobacteria > Sphingomonadales > Kordiimonadaceae > Kordiimonas. The sequence goes on from JBFOLV010000022.1 coordinate 822, forward strand.
CAAGTTAGGCTCGTTTGTCCAGTCGAAAGTTGACCAGCTAATCTATAAATATATTTCTTAGGTAAAATATATTCCAATTAGATAATCTAAATATATAAAACCTACTAGAACGTAAGTTATCCCCACAGCTCTGGAACGAGTCCGCCAACAAAACCATCGTCATAAAACATGGCGTGAGGACGATCATCTTTCAAAAACAAAGCACCATCCAAATCCACGAAATCACATAATTGAGCCACCACATAGGCAGGCGCCATTCCAAGCGATGTGCCTGTCATATTACCAACCATAAGCCCAAGACCTTTCGCTCGCGCTGCCTTTGCCAATGCCAGTGCTTCAGTGAGCCCCCCGGTTTTATCGAGCTTGATATTTATCATTGAGTATTTGCGAGATGCCGCTTCCAGTTCCCCAGTATGCAGGCATGATTCATCAGCGCAGATCGGGAGAGGCGCATCATACCCCTCCAAATCATCATCACTCCCCCGAGGCAAAGGCTGTTCGATCATTTTCACACCCAAATCCCTAAATTTAGGCGCTAAATCAACGAGCTGCTTGAACGTCCACCCTTGGTTCACGTCAACCACCACTTCAGCGTCAGGCCTTGCCTCAATGACCGCCGCTATCCGTTCAAGCGGCATATCGCCATTAAGCTTCACCTTGATCTTACTGGTATTCAAACCTTTTGCAGAAACTGCCATGGCATTTGGTGTACCAATACTCACTGTATTTACAGTGATCGTTTCAGTAGGCCGGAAACCAACACTTTCCCATATAGAACTACCCGCTTTTTTAACTTCTAAGTCCCAGAGTGCGCAATCAATTGCGTTCCGAGCACCTCCCGCAGGAAGCAATTGCTGCAACTTAGCCCTCCCTGACCCTGCTGCCAGATCATCTTTGATCTTTTCAGCATCAGCGAGCATGCTAGCGCCTGTTTCACCCAGATAATAAACCCCTGTAGCCTCACCTCGACCTACAATGCCATCCTCTTCAATCTGAACGAGCAACACCTCAGTAACAGTGAAAGTATGTCCAGTAATGACGAACGGTTCCCTCAGCTGCCAAGCCTCAACAAAGAAGGTCACTCTACGCACAGCTATTCCCCCCAACTAAACCTAAGACCTGCATCTGTTCATAGATAGCACCGCATCCTTCAACCAAGGGGTCAACACAGGGTATGCCCAGCTCAGCAGATAAGTCAGAAAGATACGCTTCTCTCAGACCTTTCCGCATAGCAGACGTATTGACTGAAACGCCTAAACAACGTACCTGCGGGTTCGTAAGCCGCGCACAACTAAGGTTAAGTTCGATACATTCAGCCACAGTCGGCATATTTGCTTCAGGACAACTGCTGACTGTGTCTCTGGAAGGATCATGGCAAACTATAATCCCGTCTGGCTGAGAACCATGCAACAATGACAAGCTGACACCGGCATAAGATGCATTGAACAAAGACCCTTGCCCTTCAATGACGTCCCAGTGATTTTCGTTATTCTCCGGTGACAGTTGTTCCGCAGCGCCTGAGACAAAGTCCGCTATCACTGAATCAACAGGAATACCCTCGCCCGCTATCATAATTCCTGTTTGGCCTGTTGCCCGGAAAGTTGCATCTTCGCCCCTTTCCGATAGGCACTTAGTCATTGCCAGTGCTGTATATTTTTTCCCGACGGCACAGTCTGTGCCTACCATCAAAAGCCTTTTGCCTTTGCGCTTTTTCCCGTTTCCAATTGGCAAGACTTTAGGCGGCACTCTAACGTCCACTAACGTCGCACCAGACATGCTTGCCGCATCTCGCAGTTCAGGAAAATCCGTTAGGCGGAAATGTAACCCGCTTACTATGTTGAGGCCTGCACTTGCGGCTTCCACAAGCACCTTAATCCAAGCATCACCAATTTTACCGCCTACTGGTGCTACCCCAATAATAAGCGATTTAACTCCAGTAGCTATAGCATCTGAAACACTCATCTGAGGTACACCCAGATCCAACTTATTGTCGCCGAAAGCAAGCTGACCTTTCACGAGTTCAGGCCGCCAATCAACAATACTTTGTCCAGTTTTGGCGTAAAGTTTGGAATCAATGTCTCCAATAAAGATAAGATACGGGGCTTCAAGCCCTATTACCGTGCGGTCGCTCATTCCTATTCTCGCTGCTATATGCTTACGCGTTAACTGTCTCAAACCGTCTATAGAAACAAACATCAAATGAATATGATATTTACACCATAAATTCGTATAATTACATCACACCAACTTTGACGGGTTATTGATGGAGGGTATTCGATCATCGAGTAAAAATAGCTCACCCTCAAGGATACGCCTTACTATCAAGCTTTGTTCACCATCGCCTTTTGGACGGATATTTGGTCCACCTATCCGCGCTTCAGCTGGTGTAACCCCATAAAACTCACGGTGTATCTTTGAGAAGTGGGAAGCATCTGAAAACTGATACAAATGAGCTATTTGCGCAATGGCCATACTGGTATTGTGAAGTGTCCAATGCGCGTGTGCTAGCCTTAGCACCCTCAGGAGCTTTGCAGGAGATACCCCTACATACCGTTTGAACGCCCGAAACAAGCTGTTTTCACCAACCCGCAAACGAGCAGCAAGATCTTCCATAGAGAGTTCTTCGCCTATAGACTGATCCATAACAATAATGGCACGCCTTAGCAGTGGATTTCGAATCTCCTTAAACCAAGTTGCGCCAACATTTGGTTGCGGGCTATGGCTAGTGCGTATCTCTTCGATCATCAGACCACTAGCAGCTTTCCTCGCTTTAGCTGGCCCGCAGTGTTTTTCAATAAGATACAGTGCAACGTCGCTTGCGGCACGGCCACCAGGGCTGGTGATCCTCTGGTTATCCTCGATAAAAACAGTATCTGAAGTAGCTTCTAAGTCAGGAAACTCTTCTTCGAATTCCTGCCTATGATGCCAGTGCACACAAGACTTTCGCTCCTTCATAAGGCCTGCTCGAGCTAGAACAAAACTTGCAGTACATAAACCAACGACGCAACCACCAGCAGCCGAAAACTTCTGAATATATTCAATTATCTTGCTGTTTGTTTTTCGCTGTGGCTCTACTCTGCCGCCAACAACAACGAGATAGTCATACTTTTTTCCGGCAGAATAAGTTTCCCAAGGCAGCACCTCAACACCAGAATTAGACTTAATTGGTTCCATAGTTGGCGCAACAATTGTCCAACTAAAGTCACGTTGACGACTGTCATCAGATTGGTCACCAGCAATACGTAGTGCATCAACAAAACCCGAAAATGCAAACAACGTGAATTCATCTAACAAGACAAACCCAACGGAAAATATAACCTTGTCTGTTTTCAACGCATTAATTCCCTATAGAGCGGCCCTTATTCTAGCTGAATATCATGTGTCTCAAAATAATATGTATAAGGACTTTTGAAATTAGTGCATTTAGGTGTCAGCATTTCAAAAATACCGAGTATATAACGAAAATTATGCTTGATTTGAGAGAAACTCAGGCCTAGACGTTACACTATCACATCGCTATTATAGTGAGCGTTGTTAAACAGGACTAAAAAGTTGCAGCAAGTCACGGCACAGCTAAGGCGAAATGGTACCCCATGGAAGTATCTACTTCTTGGGCTCTTCCTGTTTGCCCAGTCCTTTGCTGCCTCGCATGAGGTTGTACATATTGCGCAAGATATACAGGAAGAAACCTGTATACTTTGTCACAGTAACGACAACAATCCAGCTGATACAGCTTTCCTACAACCTGCTGCTCATACCCCGATGTCTAGCTTACAAGCCGCTCTTGGTATCGATAACGCAGTTGCAGATAACGTTGCGTACCTACTAAATGCACGCGCACCGCCGTTGGCCTAATTTTCCAAGGTAATGAGTGAGTAGTTCTTCTTGCTCTATTCCA
>JBFOLV010000023.1:0-2708 GCA_040830325.1 Kordiimonas sp.
GCCAGACAGTAACCTACAGCCTCGCCAGCAACGAGGTTCGGCGGATTCTTGACCTGCTGAAAGACATGTATTGTCTCGACTCTTAAACCCTACTGCTATCTTCCACTGTTTGTGACCTTATCCCCAGAGCACTGCCTAACGCTTGAAGAATGCCATTCTCAACCCAGCGCAATATCTGCGCTATCTATAGCAGCTTCAAGTTTGTCCTTCTCTGCAACTTCATTGGCGAGAATAAAAGTAAGGTTCGTGAGGAAACGAAAGGCATCACGCTCATCATATGTATCTAGTTTATCGATAAGGGCGGCATAAAAAGCATCACCATCCTCAAAAAGACTTTTATCAGTGCTGAGTTTCATTACTGTCATCCAGTCCAGCAGCTCTATAGACTGCTTTTGCTATTTTCGTTTGATCAAACAGGCGCCAACGCCCAGCTATGATCTGGTCAGGCCTGAACAAGTAAGTTGTTCCCGGCTCGAGGTCGTATCGATCTTTTAACATGCCCTTTGGATCCTCAAGGCCATCTGACCCAACAACGAGAATGTCAACTGTCCCTACGAGCGTATCTAATGAAGGAGGTAGAGAATTCTCCCCTTCGTATATGAGAGCAACAAAACACTGCCCAATATAATTGAGCCACCATTCCTCTTTTCCTTCATTCTTAACCGGCGCATCTACAGCGGGAGACCCCGGTCCCAACCCACATTTGAACTCATCTTCATCAGGAGTATTCAAACTAGAATCACGGTAGTGAGCGGGAACCGATAACCGCCCAGAGTTCACCAGAGAACGAGCAAACTTGTATTTGGAGGCCAGTTGCAGGACCGTGTCTCTCACACGCCTACTGACGGTAGACTTAGGTGTCATAAAGTCTGTTGCTCGTGTGGAATGACGAATATTTTCCTTAGCTGCAAATACGCGCTCTTCACTATAACTATGCAGCAAGCTTTTCGGGGCTTTACCGTCCATGACAAGCTTCAACTTCCAAACGAGATTATCCGCATCCTGCACACCTCCATTGCCACCGCGGGCACCAAAGGGAGAAACCTGATGTGCGGCATCACCTGCAAAGATAACAGGGCCATGAACGTACCGTTTCAGTGTTCTGCACTGAAATACATACAGCGATATCCATTCAGGGTCGAAGTCCACATCGCGGCCAAGCATGGCGCGTATGCGCGGAATGACACGTTCAGGCTTTTTTTCCCCTTCAATATCAGCGTCCCAACCTAACTGAAGGTCTATGCGCCATACATCGTCAGCCTGTCGGTGTAACAAGGCTGTTTGCCCATCATGGAAGGGAGGCTCAAACCAAAACCAGCGTTCAGAGGGGAACTTGGCTTTCATCTTCACATCTGTAATCAGGAATTTGTCTTCAAAAATCTCGCCTGTGAATTCTACACCCAAATTTTGCCGGACTGTTGACCGGGCTCCATCACATGCAATTAACCAATCACATGTCATGTTATAAGAGCCATCAGGGGTAGACACAATTATGTGGGCGATATCATCCTCAACCACTATTTCATCCAGAGAATGTCCCCACCGGACAGTGCCGCCGAGAGATCGCAGCTTATCAAGCAAGCATTCTTCCACATAATACTGCTGGAGGTTAATAAATGCAGGCATCTTATGGCCACTCTCGGGCAAAAGATCAAAGTCATAAAGGAGGCTCTTCTTGTGGAAGACTTTACCAAGATTCCATGTAATCCCTTTTTTAACCATGGATTCAGCGGCCCCAAATCTGTCCCATATTTCAAGTGTGCGTTTTGCCTGGCAGATAGAGCGTGACCCTTCTGAAACTGTATTTCCTCTCTCAAGAACCACAACAGGGACACCGTGACTCAACAAGTCAATAGCCGTGGTAAGCCCTACAAGACCACCGCCAATAACAATCACAGGATGATGGCTCGGGCTTGCCTGATCCTGGTCGGAAAAACGCTCATAAGGAAAGACCGGATGCTCATATAAAGAATGGGATGACATACTTTTAATAACTCTCAATAATCATGGCATACACTTGGCAGCGGTTGAACCGCAGCACCCTCTAGTCTTGCAATTTTGCCCACACTTCACGGTCACGTTCCATTGTCCAGATACGCGGCCAATCTATGCCATCATATTCGTCCCACAGGCGCTGCACATTAAATGGCAGACAATGCTCAAAAATGGGCCACTGACCAAACTTGGGCTCAAGGGCTGCATGAGTAGCTTCAAACGCTTCTTTGAGTGTCCCGCCTTGTTTGTAAACACGTTCAACATGCTCACGCATGCCCATTAAAAACTCACGTGTTTGTTCGATAGCTGCATCAACAGCAGCACGCCCTTTAGCAACAGCTCCGCGGCCACCAATTAAGGCTTCTGCTTCAAATGCTTTAACCTGATCAAGGGTACCCTCTGACCAATCCATATGGAAAGCATCACCGGTATAAAGAGCTGCTTCTGCCTCAACCAGATCCCCGGCAAAAAGAACTTTGTGCTTCGGGTACCAAACGGCGATGTCGCCAGCGGTATGCCCGCGGCCACAGAACTTTAGTTCCAGATGCCCTCTATCCCCGCCCAGCTCAATACGCATATCGTCATGGAATGTTTGTGTAGGGCAGGTAAGCCCAGGTATTCTATTAGATTCTTTAAACAACCGAGGCATACGACCAAATTCGCTGTCCCAGTCTTGCATACCGCGCTCTTCTATAAGCTTGCGGGTTGTTTCA
>JBFOLV010000024.1:0-5064 GCA_040830325.1 Kordiimonas sp.
AACTCCTTACAGATACCCAGATACCCACGCGGCGTATTTGGCAGAGTGCCACACTGAAGGCCAAATACGGCCGACGCCCTTAATTCTAAAATACAATGCTGGTGACTATAATTGCCTGCATCAAGATCTCTACGGCGACCTTACTTTTCCTCTCCAAGCTGCAATCTTGCTGAACGAGCCGACTGTAGATTTTGATGGAGGAGAGTTTGTTCTTACAGAGCAACGCCCTCGGATGCAGTCAAAAGTGGAAGTTGTCCCATTAAGAAAGGGTGACCTGGTAGTCTTCCCCGTAAACGAGCGTCCAGTAAAAGGAAAGCGTGGATACTACCGCGTAAAGATACGTCACGGTGTTAGCCGTGTTAGACGAGGAGAAAGACACGTTTCGGGGATCATTTTTCACGATGCCAGATGAAGATATTATGCTAACCTACTGAAATTAAGCGTTAGTTTATCGGAGTAACTTCTTTGACCAACAACAATATTGCAGCGGATCCAAACTGGTGGCCACACAGGTATGACCCTCAGAAAGGACATGTTCATTACGTAAAGGCTACAAGGGAAGATCACCGTAACGCGACCTTCTTGACTGACGAGTACCTGAAAGAGGCTAATAAGCCTAAAGCTGTTTCCCTAAACAGCGCTATTGGCGCAGGTGAGGTAACTCCCATTCATTTCATCTTTCATTCTGCATATTGCTGTTCAACCCTTTTGGCTCGGGCTTTTGACTTGCCAGGACTTTCTATGGGCTTAAAGGAGCCACAGATTCTGAATGATCTTTCAGGCTGGCGCCTTCGCGGCGCAAAACCTGAGCAACTAGCGCCTATAATGTCAGATGTATTGAAGGTCCTCTCGCGCCCTCTTAAACAGGGTGAGAAAAACATAATAAAGCCTTCAAACGTCACCAACGGGCTTGCAGGCCTTATGTTGCACGTACGTCCGGACGCTAAAGCTGTATTTCTATATGCGCCTTTGCGAGACTTCCTTGGCTCGATTGCGCGTAAAGGAATGTGGGGCCGGCTATGGGTACGTGAACTCCTGACGAAGCAATTGCGGGAGGGCCTTGTTAATATCGGCCTGCAAGGGGAAGACTACCTTAAGCTTACAGACCTTCAGGTAGCAGCCGTGGGATGGATTGCGCAACACCAGCTTTTTGACCAGATCGTTAAACAGTTTGGAACGGATAGAGTACGTACCCTCAATAGCAGAAAGCTGATGGCAGACCAGACGCTAGCCATGCAAAACTTAGTAGATCACTTTGAAGTTCCGCTAAAGCAAAATGATTTGAAAGACTTAGTCTCAGGCCCTGTATTCCAGCGGCATTCAAAATCCGACACAGAGTTTGATGCAAGCGCCCGAGAAGCTGAGCGCATAGAGGGAGACAAACAGCATGCTGAAGAGATTGAGAAGGTAATTGGCTGGGCTGAAGCTGTTGCTAAAAATGTTAGCCTACCGATGAATCTATCCGCATCACTCGTTTAGCAAATATACAGTCTACTGATTTCTACAAAGAAAAGGCGGGCCAATCGGCCCGCCTTCTTGTTTGATAAAGTTTACTTCTATTAGAAGGATACTTGTAGGTTAACGCTGTAACGGCGACCTAGCGCATCATAAGTAGATGGGTAAGTGTTACCGTTATTCTGAGCAGTTGTACCTGCATCGTTACCAACAACCGGAGCTGCTTTGTTAAACAAGTTTGTGATCGTACCAGTGATCGCAACATTGTCGAACATGTTGTAGCGAACTGACAGATCGAAATAGTCGTAGGCGTCGATCTTGTTAAAGTCATAACTCTTACCAGCAAGGCTATCCGGAACAGGGCCCCGGTTACCAACTAGCTCACCAACATAAAGTACTTGTGCTGGATCATCAGCAAACTCGAAGCTTGAGCCGCTGATATGACGCCAGAATAGTGAGAAGTCGAACTGCTCGTAGGTGAACGTATTACGCATATTCCATGAAGTTCTTGGCTGGATAGAACCAAGGCTCGCACCACAGTTTGCACTATAGAGGCCAACACAATCACGGTTTGTTGATACACCAGTAGTTGCCTGGAACGTAGACTTATTCGTCCAGTTACCTGCGAAACTCATGTTCCAATCCACATCGCCAAACGTGTGGCCATAAGCAACAGTCAAATCGATACCATCTGTTGCCAGGTTACCGCTATTAGATAGGAAAGTCGGCAAACCTAGAACAACATTACTGTCACCACTCAAACCACCATCAATAGGTGAACGTACAATTGATGTACAAGCAGGGTTACTAGTGCTTGGGTTATTAAAGCAAGCATTCAAAGCATCACCTGGTGTTGGCTGAGAAATAGAGCCGTCGATTTTGATGTTATAATAGTCAACAGTTACTGTCAGGCCAGGAACAGCTTCTGGGCGAATGATCGCACCAAGCGTCCAACTATCAGACCGTTCAGGTACTAGATCAAGGTTACCACCTGTAGTGTTATTCGCCTGACCAGCAGCTGGATCTGGAATAAAGCCAATAGAACTAGCAGGAGCACCCTGAGCAATACAAACATCACGAACAGCACCAGTTGGACCAGAGTTTGTGATTACACCAGCATCATTTACAGACGCACATGGGTCAGTATTCAAGTTAGTCAAACCAGTAGTTACAGGGTTAAACAACTCGAAGATATTTGGTGCACGAACGGCACGTGAGAAAGTACCACGGAAGCTGATGTCGTCCGTTGGTGCCCAGCTAACGCCTGTTTTCCAAGTCGTCGTTGAGTATGACGGGCTGGACGGTGCATCAACTGAGTAATCAGAATAACGAATTCCAGCTTCAAAGTTCAGCTGTTTAGCCCATTCTGCATCTGTTACGATCGGAACAACAACCTCAGCAACACCTTCATATACAGAGTAACCACCGAAGATGTTTGGTGAAGCACCACCAGCACCACCTAGGTCACCTGACTGTGACAATAGGTCTGATTCATTGGAACCAGTATACTTACGGTATTCACCACCAACAGCCCAGTTAACAGCTTCAGAAGCCCATGGTAGGCTATAACCAAGTTCACCAGACAATGAAGCCTTGATTTGGCTCATAGAGAATTTGGTCGTGATCGCACTCTCACCGCCCAACAGATAAGCATTTTGTGCTTCTGTGATCGATGGTGTCGGGCCAAAGAAATCAACCGGCACACAGCCACCAGTAGCGGTGAAACAGCCATTCGGGCCAGAAAGTAATGAGCTACGGAAACGGGATTTCAACCAGTAACCCTTTTGAGTCTGAACCTGTTTACCTTGTCCGTAAGAACCTACAACATCCCAGCTGATAGTGTCAGTTAGGTTACCGCGAAGGCCCATTTGAAGATCAAAGTAATCAGATACAAACTCACTGATACGTGGGCCACCCTCAACGTCACGACGACGTAGCACTGTATTTACAGAGCGGTAGTTTGGATCAGTTGGATCAATCGCAGCACCAGCGGCATCACATTCAGCTTGAGTAAAGCGAGGCGTATAAACACCAACAGTATTGTCAGTATCATATGCACAGAATGCATTACGCTGAGCGTCAGATAGGAACGGATGGTTTAGCGCGATTTCTACGCTATCACCAAACGAACCAGAAGGTGCGATCAAGGTATTTACTTGGTTACGTGAGTAGAGACCACGTGAATAGAACTCAATATCTTCTGTAATCTCGTAGTTACCTGCGGCGTAGATATTGTAACGCTCGAACGGTGTTTGATACACGTTTAGTGGCGAGAAATTAAATGGTGTAAAGGCAGCAGCAAATGTGCGATCAGGCTGCACACCACCAAGTGCCAAGTTACCATTGTCTGTACCTGTTGGGTTAACTAGACCAATACGTGTGTTGAATGGGCCAAGACCTGAACCACCCTGAGTACCAGCTGTAGAGGAAATTGACCACTGACCTAGGTCACGATCGCCCTGGAATACCGGGTCACTTTTTTGGTACCCAATACTAAGCACAACGTTACCGCGATCTTCGATATTACCGCCCATAGTAACTTCGATACGCTTAGTGTCGCCGTCACCTTTTTCAGTAACACCATAGCTTGAGTTAACCTCAATACCGGAGAAGTCTTTTCTAGTGATAAAGTTAACCACGCCACTGATAGCATCGGCACCATATGTAGTACTCGCACCACCAGTTAGCACCTCGACACGCTCAAGAAGTGCGATTGGAATATTGTTCGTATCAAAACGACCACGAAGCTCAGAAGGAGCGAGACGGTGACCATCAACAACTGTAATGTTACGGAACGAGCCAATACCGCGCAAGTCGACGAATGAGAAACCACCGTTACCGTTGTTTACCTGTGCGCCGATGGACGGAACCATACCAGGAATGTTACGAAGAACTTCCTCTACAACGTTCGTGTTTTGGTAAGTCATTTCGTCTGATGAAATAACAGATACCGGTGCAGATCTTGTTAGGTTAGGGTTGGTAATTAATGAACCCGTAACGACAATCTCTTCAAATTCTGTATCTTCAGCTTCAGCATCTTGTGCCATAGCGCTGTTTGATGTTGCAACAAGCGCTAATGCGGTAGCTGCACTACTTAGAGCCCTCAGTTTGGTTTTTGAATTTATTCTAGCTATTTTTTGAGACACATGGTCCTCCCAATGTTGTTTCCAAACCTATCCACGCTATTTCTTCATCACACCTACACATCAGCGCGCGACAAAGACGTCTAATCAGGAGCATTTGTATTGTTTTTGACTTCCACCCCTGAAAGACAGCAGGGCCAAAATATCACTAGCAACATTGACATTTCTGGCCTTGCTAACCCCTCTGACGAACCACCTAAATAAACCTGCACAAAAAGTTTAGAGGGCGTGACATATTTGTTACAAAACCAAATAAATATTCTGTAATATCAATTACTTAAAAATATAATATAAGCGAAAGAAATATAAAATTCGGGTGCTAGTTTCGCAGTTTTTTGGGCAGCCCAGACACGACTTGTGGATCACCAAAGTTATATGAAAGAGGACGAATAAAAAGCGAAACTAGTATTCTCCTAGAAACAAGAATGTGCCATAAAGTTAATGAATGGTTTAAATTAGTTCGGCT
>JBFOLV010000025.1:0-2136 GCA_040830325.1 Kordiimonas sp.
CAAGCGAGCCTGTCAGCATCGCTGCGGCGTCAGAAAGGATATCTCCAAAAAGGTTATCCGTCAGGATCACGTCAAACTGCTTAGGCTCTTTTACAAGCTGCATTGCACAGTTATCTGCAAGGATGTGCTCAAGCTTCACATCTTCATACTCTTCAGCATGAAGCTTGGTTACTTCTTCACGCCAGAGTAAGCCTGCTTCCATCACATTTGCTTTTTCAGCACTATGAACTTTTCCGCCGCGCTTACGCGCCATATCAAAGGCAACATGAGCAATACGGATGATTTCTTTGTCTGTGTAGCGCTGTGTATTAATGCCAACACGGCCGCCTTCAGGCAGCTTCTCGATACCACGGGGCTCACCAAAATATACACCACCAGCTAGTTCACGTACAAAGAGCAAATCAAGGCCAGCAACAATGTCGCGTTTCAAGCTAGACGCATCAGCAAGCGCATCAAAACACATCGCGGGACGCAAGTTTGCAAACAAATCAAGATCTTTACGCAGACGTAACAAACCAGCCTCAGGGCGTTTGTCATAGTCTGTTTTGCCATCCCATTTCGGGCCACCAACACACCCCATTACAATAGCGTCAGACGCTTTCGCTGTGGCGAGAGTTTCATCAGAAAGAGGCACGCCGTCCGCATCATACGCACAGCCACCAATCAATCCTTCGGATACATTGAAGGTAACACCATAAGCACCTTCGACCCATGCCATCACACGGCGTACTTGCGCCATAATTTCTGGGCCAATGCCGTCACCCGGCAGCAACATGATATTCTTAGTTGTCATTTCAAAATATCCCTAAAATCAATTTGTCTTTTATGACGCCTAACCCCGGAATAACCAAGGGGTCATCAGGCGAGTTTTTTCTTCGTATGAGTTAATCGCAGCTAACGACTGGAGGGTTTGCCCCACTTCATCAAGGCCGTTCAGCAACATCTCTTTATGAGCCGGATTATAGTCAAAATTATAGAGTGCATTTTCACAGCGTACTGTCTGCTCATTCAAATCAACTTGGATTGTATGTCCTGCTTCAGCCGCAACAACGAGAGCATCCACTTGCTCTAGTGGTAGTGCCACGGTCAAAATACCATTCTTGACGCAGTTACCAGCAAAAATATCAGCGAAGCTTGGCGCGATAATACAGCGGTACCCAAGTTCCGCAATTGCCCAAGGGGCATGCTCTCGGCTTGAACCACAACCGAAATTGTCGCCCGCTATGAGTATCTTCGCGCCTTTGTAGCGTTCACCGTCAAAAACATTATCTTCAATGCGGTTCCCGTCAGCATCAAAACGTACGCTTTCAAACGCAAACTCACCAAAACCTGTGCGTTTGATCGACTTAAGGTGCTTCGCAGGGATAATGATATCCGTATCAATATTTACCCGAGGAAACGGTGTAGCAATTGAAGTGACAGTTTGAAATTTTTCCATCTTCTTTGCTCCCTTAAAATTCACGCACATCAACAAAGTGACCAGCAACAGCAGCAGCAGCGGCCATTGCTGGGCTTACTAGGTGCGTACGAGCACCCGGCCCTTGGCGGCTTACAAAATTACGGTTACTCGTAGAGGCAACATGCTCACCTGCCCCCGCCTTATCAGGGTTCATAGCCAGACACATTGAACACCCTGGGTCACGCCATTCAAACCCAGCTTCGATAAGTACAGTATCAAGACCTTCTGCTTCGGCCTGCTCCTTCACAAGACCAGAGCCCGGCACGACAAGAGCTTCAATAATACTGTCAGACACCTTACGGCCTTTAACAACTTCAGCCACCTGACGGATATCTTCTATCCGGCTATTTGTGCAAGACCCGATAAATACCCGGTCCACCTTCACATCTGTCATCGCCTGACCTTCCGAAAGGCCCATATAGTCAAGTGCTTTAGCAACAGCATCCTGTTTTGCAGGGTCTGCGAAAGACTTAATTTGAGGCACCCTACCAGTGATAGGCACAACATCTTCAGGGCTTGTTCCCCACGTAACGAGCGGCGCAATTTCACTGCCATCAATTACGATTTCTTTGTCAAACTCCGCGCCGTTGTCACTTTTTAGAGATTCCCAATAGCTAACTGCAGCATCCCACTGCCCAGCTTTTGGTGCGTATGGGCGGCCTTGCACATACTCAAAC
>JBFOLV010000026.1:0-19289 GCA_040830325.1 Kordiimonas sp.
TAGCGTAGATGCTGTATCTGTCACTGGATGTACTGGCCTGTCCTCGCCGGTGGAAACCTCTGATATCTGCTAACACCAGTGTATTCGCTTTCACTGGGAAAGCTTTTGGGCTTTCTAGCCTCATATATCGAAGGTCAGCGTCCGAGGCGCGAAAAGCACCGCCTTTGTAGCGGCTTTTCTTACCCGAAGATATGCGAGTACTTTTTATATACTCCCAGCGCTTACGGCGTTCATCCATTTTGTGACTTCCAGGAATATACTCTAGTGGCCCATGTTCCGGCAGTACGTCTTCCACAAAATACCAAAGCTTTATGGCCGAATGAAATGTGTCCCGGTGTAAGGCCTTCTGAATGTCTGGCGCACATTCTTCATCCCCGTGAGTGATTTGGTACAGCCAGAATTTCTCAGGGTGAGTTTTTGCGCCTGCAGCTTTATTGTAGAGAGATACAAGGCGGGGGTCTTGAATGAAGGCGGTGCATTCAGGGTGGTTCTGCTCTGATATCTTCAGAAAGCGATTTGTTGTACCGCCGTCAAGCCTGTCATATCCCCCTTTTATTTGTTGTTTTTGCCCAAATCCAAAGTTGGTGTTGCTGGTGTCTATGGGGTTTTCGGCTGCTGCCATATGAAAGCTCGTTCTTGCTTCATTCTGAAGCCGTATGAACTGATCATCTGGTAAGAAATTTGGGATTGCTACAATACCGTCACGTTTGAAGTCTTTATAGTGCTCGTGGGTCCCGAAAGATTGAAGCCTGCGTAGTTTAAGGAAGGTGTCTGCAAGAGCAATGCGGAACAAGTGGAGACCAGTTTTGTTAAGGAACTGATTTCCAATCCATTTGTTGTCGAATGACTTTTTTCTACTTAATACTTCAAAAATTGACACCATAGAGCCTCGAATTAGCTACAGTGTCCGCCCAATCAGTTCTTTCATAATTTCTGATGTGCCACCGTAGATGCGCTGTACACGACTGTCTGTGAAATGGTGTGCTATCTCATATTCGGACATAAATCCATAGCCTCCGTGTAGTTGTAGGCATTGATCAACAACACGACCTTGCATCTCAGTTGCCCAAAGTTTGGACATGGCGCCACTTGCCGGGTCTAGCTCTTTCTTAACTAGACGGTCTAGGCATTGATCAATAAAGGCCCAGCCTACTTCCAGTTCGGTTTTCATTTCTGCCATTTTGAAGCGTGTATTCTGGAACTTCATAATGGGTCTGCCGAAAGCTTCCCGTTCTTTAACGTATTTTAGTGTGATGTCGAAAGCGCGCTGCGCCCCTGCCATTGCAATCACTGCTATAGATAGGCGTTCCTGAGGGAGTTGTTGCATCAAATACATAAAGCCTGCTCCCTCCGAACCAATAAGATTGGTGGCAGGTACGCGAACATTATCAAAGAATAACTCTGAAGTGTCAGATGAGTGTTGGCCTATTTTTTCAAGGTTCCTACCCCGTCTGAAGCCATCTCTATCAGCCTCAACAATAATCAGGCTAACACCCTTCGCGCCTTCTTTGGGGTCTGTTTTGCAGGCAACGATGACAAAGTCGCAGTTTTGTCCGTTGGAAATAAAAGTTTTACTACCGTTGATTACATAATGATTCCCGTCGAGTTTCGCGCTGGTTTTAATGCCTTGCAGATCACTACCTGTTCCTGGTTCAGTCATGGCAATGGCACCAACCATTTCACCTGTTACCATTTTAGGCAGAAAGGTTTCTTTCAAGTGGTCTGATCCGAAGTCCAGGATGTAGGGGGCTACAATATCAGAATGTACAGCCAGTGCAGCTCCGCCTGCTCGGCCATATGCTTGTTCTTCGTTTACAATACAGTTCAAGCGATAATCGCCGCCAACCCCGCCGTATTCTTCTGGTAACTGAGGGCAGAGAAGCCCGGCATCACCAGCTTTATTCCAAAACTCGCGGGGTACTTGGCCTGCCTTGCTCCATGTTTCAACATTTGGTGCAGCCTCTTGTTCGTAGAACTTACGAATGGCATCTCTGAAAATATGATGCTCCTCTTCGTAGACCGCACGCTTTGCTAACATATGTAACCTCCCTCATCCCAGATAATGCTTTCTCTGTGAAATGGGGTGATTAGTGCTTTTGTCAAAAAAGGTTAAAACTACCGGCGCAATAAAAAAGGGGCTAAGAAGCCCCTTTTAGAATCACGGTGTTTGCCAGCCTAATTTTGTCTCGCTCGACGATAGGCGCGAATTGCAAGGTTCATCTGATTTTGTAGGTCTCTACGCGAATCGTGAAGATTGGCGAGGTCTTCATCCCAGCGCACTTGCTGCTCTTTCGTAAGGAAAGGTAACAGTTTTGCACCTCGCGTATCCATACACGCTAGATACTCATCCACTTCAGTTGAGAAGGCGACTACAGCATTTCTCGCACTGCGAATTTGGTCAGCGGTAGATGTTTCACCGTTAGGGATCGAAGGTTGATCCATTGGGGGTTCACCGCATTCTTCAGCAACCACTGGCATGGCGCTTACTGTTGCTGCCATTATCATACCAAGTAACTGTTTCTTCATTTACTAGAACCCTCTTACAAAACTAATCGTACCGAAACTCATGGCTTTACTAGCCAGATCACTCAGGTTTCTACAATAAGAAAAACATGAGTGATCTATAATGAATATAGGCTGAACTTGTCTATTTTGCGGCGGCCTTTTTAGGGGCAGCTTTCTTCGCCGCAGGCTTTTTCGCTGGTGCCTTCTTAGCAGCCGGTTTCTTCGCCGCTGGCTTCTTAGGGGCAGCTTTTTTTGCTGCAGGCTTTTTCGCCGGAGCCTTCTTGGCAGGCTTCGCTTCTGTAGCAGGTGCTGGCGCAGTTTCTGCTGTTGCTGCCTCTTGTGCAGCGCGCTGTGCTTCGATTGCCTGTCTGCGTTGCTCGTCTTCAGCCTTTGCTTGCTCGGGGAATAGTTGACGGAAGATACCATCTACGCGAGCAGCAACATCATTGATCGCTTTCGCGACAGCTGGAAGGTTATAAGAAACGCCACGGAACGTATAAATGTGTGTCGCAGGGTTATAACCACGGTAGACGCATTCGTCTTTAGGTGCTTGTTCACCGAGAGAAGCAGGGTCACCAACAAAGTCGAAAACAACTTGCTCGCCTTTAGTGGCAGCAATCCACTCATCGGTTTTTTCGTCAATGCGCTCCCAGATTTCTGAAAGGCGGCGGTCATTGAGCGCGTGCTTGTCACCTAACTGCAAAACTTTACGTAAAGATTCGCCGCGTTTACGTGAGCGGGCACGTGTAGGCCAAAGCATGCTGGCGATGTGGCTAGCTGGTAGCAAAATCATTTGGCCACCATAAAGTATGCCTGGGCCTTGCTGATTTTGTAGGGCTTGGCTGAAAATATCGAATGAAGCCTGGGAGTGCATGCACTGGTTCCGCAGTTCATGGATATATATAGCGAGCGTATTCTGATCCATAGTAGTGTTTCGCTTTTCTTTGCACTGGTCGTTAAACTTTTTGTCTCATTGTGTGCAGTCCTCCCCCAAAAAGCTGAGGCCGCATTCACTTCAGCAGCGAGCGATAGCACAAGCTTTTGATGCTTACCAGTGTGGAATCTTGCCAAAGCCCCCTGAAATGCGGTAAAATGGTCCTTGGGTAAAAATAAATGGGTGCCATTCAATGGCAGATGCTGCTTTAGCAACGCAGTCGCGTAACGCGACAGGTGTGTCTCGAGTTGAACGTTCCCCCGTGCGGGGAGCGGTTAGTCCCGTGCGTCCTGTTGGTCAAACAGATGCGTTTCAGCGAAATGTTCAGACAGGCGGTGGTGTGCCCACCATATCAACTGGGCCTATTTAGCAGGAGCAACCATCAGGTAATGGTTTGCTGTCAAATGGTGTGCAGATGTTACTTGCTGAGACGCGAACCCAGGAAGATGTTGCCCCTTCTGTTGCCCCTTCGAAAGTTGGGCGTGCACTCAACAGCTACCTTGCCACTCAGGCAAAGGTTCGTGAGACGATCAGAGATAGTGCGGCTGTTGCCAATTTAGCGCCGCGTACAGAAGCAGCATCGGCGTAGTTAAAATCAAAAAAATAACTTTTAATTGTTAAGGCGACTGTTGATGAGGCGTAGCCAACGATCTACACGTTCGCCGTGACTTTCTTTGCCAATATCACCAATGGGCTTGGTGCAATATATTGCTAGTTTGCTAGTGTAAGCTGTGTCGGGTAGTACGCGAACAGAAATTACTGTAGGTAAGTGCTCGCCAGGTAGCCTCTCAAGAAAATCAAACTGGCTGTTTCTAATGTCAAACCGGTGCGTCCGGATTGTGGGCATGTCTTCGGTGAAATCGACGATGGCTTGCCTAAGCGTGGTAGCATCTACGTCAAATATAGGTGAAGGGCCATCGGGTTCAGCTTTGGTGCACAAATCGGTTGAGCAAAGCAGATAGCCTTCATTATCATTTGGATGTGTTAGTTCAGCGAAGTTAGTTGGGGGCAATGTACCTTCACCACCCCCAAAAATTGCTTCCCCTTTACCCATTTGTACATAGAGGTACAAAGCAAGAAGTCCTGCAACTGTAATTAAGCTGAGGCCGAGTAAAAGTGAGCGAATTTTTTCGAACATAATTGGTTGGTTAACCTAAAATAGAGCCTAACTGCATTGCCAAGCTCATATCACCTTCAACACGCAGTTTACCAGTCATAAATGCCATTTGAGGGTTTAGGTTGCCTTCCGCAATCTGAACAAAGTTATCCATCGTTACTTTTACTGTGCAGTCTGCGTCCGTATCGTCGTTGTCAACAACGGTTGGTGATGCTTTACCATCAATTCTTACAATGCCATCATCACCGAAGTCGAATTTGATAATCGCTTCAATAGGTGAGTGTGCACCAACGCGGCCGCGAATTTCTTCTGTTATTTTGTCTAAAGTCATTGTCATTTTCTCCCTGGCCAATGCAAAGCAATATTGGACTGTTTAGTCCAGAAATCAATGGGCACTATATCTAATTATCTTTTTTCTTATCTTTAAGCTTATTCAATAAGCCACCTAAGCCCTTTTCAAGCGTGCCTTTCGCGTCGCCTGCAAGCTCTTGAATTTTTTTCGATGCGCCAGCAGTAATCAACGCCTTCGCGATTTGTGGCTGCAAGGTATCCATTACGTGACGTGCTACTTCACTTGGGGCAAGGCCTTTTTCATCAGTACCTAGGTTGGTTAGCGTGAAGTCAGCCAGTTGAATATCCTCATCCAGATTTAGAAAATCATCTGTTTTAGCTTTAATTCTCGGTGCTTTAACGGCGAGACTGCGAATTGTTAGCGTAACCTCTTCTCCGGCGGCGGCAGGTGCACCAGTTGTTGCCGGTATATCGATGCCTTCTTGAAGCGCTTCGAAATTTGTCTTTCCATTCAAACGACGCACATCAAATAGAGGTGATACAATTTCAATGGTGTCGACAATAACATGATTGGACATCAGGCTCTGAGGCTCGAGCTTCATTTTAAACTCGCCGACCTCTACAAGAGGGCCCTCACCAAAACCATTTGGTTGCCCAAGACTTAGTTCCGATACGGATACTTTCCCTGAAAGAGGTGAGATTTCGATATTGCCGACATTCACATCTACATGAAGTGTGCTTGGGCCGGCGGTTTTAATGCCTGTTTCGACGATTGGACCAAGCTGGAAGAAGACAAAACCAGCGCCAGCAACAATTAGGAGTACAAATGCGATAAGTAGCTTTTTCATCGAAATATCTTTCCTCTAGAGGATAATCCTTGGCAATATGATGGCATCGTTTAACATGTTTGTTAAGGTTGTAAGCTGTCGAGAATAAATAATTTTCTTAACGAAGCTTTTGCTTTGTGCCAGCATAGCTAAAATTTTGACATAAATAAGATAGGGTAACGCTCCTATGGCTCCGGTCACGCAAGGCCTTCTACTGATTTCATATGCGATTTTGGGTGTAGCAATGGCCACCGTACCGCCGCGGCTGTTTGGTGTGGACGCTCAGCTATTTGGTTTTATTGGCATGATGGTCTTCTTTGGCGGTTGGCAGCTGCAGACTTGGCTCACGAGTAATCGCGCTAATGCAGACGCAAAAAACCGTCTGGAGCATTTAGAAGACGTTACACATATTCTTCGCAAAGATCTGGAGCGTGCAAGACGTGAACTTGCGAGCCGCGGTCGCGAAGGACAGGAAGTTAATGAACATCTGGTTTCAGAACTTAAGATGTTGCAAACTTTGTTAAGCCAAGTTTCAAAGAAAGAGCTTGAAATTAAAGGAGAAGAAGTTGGTGCCGCTACTGAACTTCCTGCACCAACCGAAGCTGAAGCTCTGGAGTTAGGGGCTGACCATAGGCCCGCTACTGTTGAAGAAACTGCTCCGCCTGTTGAGAAGGTTGAAGAGGAAGTATTAACGGAAGCTGACATTGAAGAGCTTGACTTAACGCCGGAAGAAGCGGCGATGGTGGTGATGGATGAGCCTGAACCTGAGGTGGAAGAGAATGCGGTAGACGCACCTTCACGCAGAGAAGTGACGGCTCCAGCTAGAAAAGCGCCTCAGGTAGGCCCCGCTGTTGGACGTAAGGCACCGATACGCATCATCAAGCGGGACGATCAACTTCTCTCAGTAGTTAAAAGTTCTCTGTCTGAAAATCGGGTAGACCTTTATTTGCAGCCAATCGTGACTTTACCGTCCCGTAAGACAGCACATTTTGAATGTTTTTCAAGGGTACGCGACGAAGAAGGGCGCATTGTTTTACCTAGGCAATATATGAGTGTTGCTGAGAGTAAGGGGCTGATTGGTACAATTGATAACTTATTGTTGTTCCGACTTATTCAATTGGTGCGCAGGCTTGGCAAGCGCAGGCCCGACCTTAGGTTTTTCTGCAATATGTCGCGGTATTCCATGAATGATGAGGAGTTCTTCCCTCAATTTATTGATTTCATGACGTCTAATGAAGAGTTTTCAAAGCGGCTGGTTTTTGAGATTTCGCAAGAAGATTATAACGCCCTTGAAGAGGATGTGGTTGATCGCTTGCAAACTCTTGCCCGTAAGGGGTTTGGCTTCTCCATGGATATGGTTGCAAATTTTGAACAGGATTTCCCTGCTCTGGAGAAGCAAGGTTTCCAATTTGTGAAAACCGACTTAAGAGATTTGCTCAGTTCACATCCTGAGCAAGGCGACGTGGAAGACTTCAAGTCTTTCTTGAGGCGAAAGGGCATGCAGTTGATTGCTAGTCGCTTAGAAAGTGAAGATGCTGTACTACAGGCGCTTGAAGCACGTGTTGAATATGCACAGGGTTACTTGTTTGGTGAACCTTCTGCCGCAACTGATCTCAATAGAGAACTCTAGGAAATTTAGAATGCCTAATACAAACGGTCAAACCGTATCCCTTGTCGGAGGGTTGGAGGAGATTGTCTCCAATTATGACCTTTTGGTCTGCGATTTATGGGGGGTTATCCATAATGGTATCACGCCGTACGTATCTGCTGTGGCAGCAATTCGGGCCGCACGCAATAAGGGCCTTCAAACGGTGTTTTTGTCAAACGCACCCCGCCCTAGAACGCATGTCAGGCAGCACCTGCTGGATATGGGTGTGCCTGCCGACTTAACGGACAATGTCGTGACATCAGGTGGCTTAGCGCGAGATGCAGTGCGCGCTGAATTTGAGGGTAAAAAACTTTACCATCTTGGTCCTGACGGCGACAGAAATACAGTTGAAGGATTGCCGGTAAAAGAGGTTGATAGCCCTGACGAAGCAGACGTTATACTTGCGACTGATATGGATTATGGGCGCGTAGAGGATCATCGTAGTTGGCTTATTACCGCAGCGGCTAAGAAGGTTCCTTTCTTGTGTGCTAACCCTGACCGCGTAGTACACGTGGGTGAGAGGTTGCTTCAATGTGCGGGCGCTGTTGCGGACCTATATGAAAGTATGGGCGGACCAGTTAGGTGGTTTGGTAAGCCAACCCCAGCGGCGCTGGTTTCCTGTCTTGTAGAAGGAAATATGCCAGCAGGTACTGAACGTAGCAGGGTACTTATGATTGGAGACAGTTTGCAGACAGATATGGCTGGTGCTCAAGCGGCAGGGTTTCATGGCCTGTTTATAGCTGGTGGTATTCACCGAGAGGAATTCCCTGCACTTGAAAATGCCGCCGTTGATGGCAGTGTAACTGTCTCTGTTTTTCAGGAAATTTTTGGCGCACGGAAAGCTGTTCCGAACGGTGTTATGCAGCAACTGGTTTGGTAGATTAAAAAGAAGTCTTGCCGTTAGTTAGCTAAAGAGCGCATCAATATCGTCTTGGCTGACTTCTTCGCCAGCAGGCATATCGACTTCTTCTTCAACCTTGGCGGCTTCTTTTTCTTTCTTTTTCTTTTCTTCAGCTTCTTTTGCTGCCGCGGCTTCAGCCTCTTTGGCTTTCTCTTCTTCCTTCGCAGCGAGATCGGCCATCGGGTCGAAGTCTTCTTCGAACATGGAATCTAGTTGCTTAGGGTTAACAGCCTTCGGTGGCTCAGGTGCTGGTGGTGGCGCAGGCTCTGGAGCGGGTGCTGGTTCAGGCTCAGGTGCAGGTTCAGGAGCTGGTGCTGGGGCAGGTTCTGGTGCTGGGGCAGGTTCTGGCGCAGGCGCGGGGCTGCCCATGCCGCCCATTAAGGCGTCAACTTCAGTTTGATCAATACCTTCACCGTCAAGCGCTGGGCCTGACAGTAGGGCTGCATCCCCTGTTTTTTGAGGCTCGTTTCCTTGAGCTTCTTCAATGTCTGCTTCGGTTACACCTAAGAGATCACGAAGTTCAAGAACTCGTTTTTCAATATGGGCAAGTGTCTCAACAACTTTCGAGATGCGCTGTCCGGTAATGTCTTGGAAAGAGCATGCCTCAAAAATACGCATGACAGCGTCTTGAGTTGTCGCTTGATAAGCTGCGGCATCTTCAGTATCCGCGCCCATAATTTCCTCAGCAGCCTCCATAATCGTGTTGGTGGCTTCTTCTGTTTGCTGAACAATCGCATCAAGCTCAAGTTCGGCACGTGGAATGCGTGCACTTTCCAGATCACTTGGCTGCAAAGAAGCAATTTCTTTGCGAGCATCGTCAATGTAATCGCTGAGTGCCCGGCATTCCCGGTAGATAGACGTATCAATAGATTTGAAGAACACATTCATTGTGCCAATCAAAACTTCAGTCACGGAGGCAACGTCCGTTAAGGACAATGCCGCAGTGTCTTGCTTCCGTAGATTATCTACAAGCAATTCAATTTGCTTCGGAAGCTTACCGTCTGTCATTAGAAGTCTCCGAGGACGGCGACCAATTTAGTTTTCAGTGTAGCTGCGTTAAACGGCTTCACGATATAGTTGTTCACACCAGCTTTTTTCGCGGCGATAACGTTATCGGTTTTGGACTCTGCAGTTACCATGATGAAAGGCGTGTCTTTCAACTGGTTGTCTGCCCGAACCTCTTTCAGGAATTCATATCCTGTCATAGGCTCCATGTTCCAGTCAGAGATAATCAGTCCATACTTGCTAGAACGTGCTTTCTCAAGAGCCATTGCACCATCGGTGGCTTCGTCAACATTGTTGAAACCTAATTGTTTCAAAAGATTACGAACAATCCTAAGCATTGTCTTGTAATCGTCGACGATAAGGATCGGCATACCCAAATCAACGGCCATGATATTTCCTCAAATTATGGTTTCTCACTAAACAAAAAGGGGCAGCCACATAAAGTTGTGTCGTTCCCTATACAGGACACTAGTCCCGATCTCATGAAGAATTGGTTAACCTAAAGATGGAGATGTTTCAATTACTTCCTGAGATAATATGCTTTTAATGTGATTTTTTTTTAAATGTGTGGTTGGGACAGGATGATCCTGCTTATGATGCGCGAGAATAGTCCTCATAGAGGAAGCTTTTGATGAACCAGTATTTTTTTGAAGATTTAACCTTAGGTAGACGCGAATCGCTTTCTCGTAATGTTAGTGCAGCACTTATAGAGGCTTTCGCCGAAGTGTCAGGAGACAATAACGCGTTACATTTAGATGCGGGCTATGCCGCGACAACGCGGTTTAAAGAGAGAATTGCTCACGGGGCCTTACTCTCTAGCTTTGTTTCTGCCGTTTTAGGCACGGTCATGCCAGGTCTTGGTACCGTTTACCTGAGTCAGACTGTTAAGTTCTTAGCGCCCGTTAAGATAGGTGACACTGTACAGACCACAGCGGAAGTAATTGGTCGAGACGAGGTAAAAAATAAGGTGACGTTAAGAACCTGCTGTCATGTTGGTGACATGATGGTCGTGGACGGCGAGGCTATTGTTTATGTTCCGAGCAGATCATCCGTAATGTAGGTCAAGGTCATATAGGTAGAATGGGCTCTGAAAGCTAATCATTGCAGACAGTGTTAGCCAACAAAGCAGTAGCTAAGAAAGCAATGATGGTGTATGTCCCGGCCAATATGAGAGTTGCTTTAGTCAACAGGATAATCAATGCGGTTATTGCGCCATATAAATGAGCTGACGTCTGATCACCAAGGCACGGTAGTTGCGCTTGGTAATTTTGATGGTTTTCATCGAGGCCACCAAGTAGTGATCGGTGAAGCTGGCCGGCTTGCTCGTGAGATGGGGTTGCTGCTAACCGTTGTCGTTACTGAACCACATCCTGTTAGCTTCTTTGCCCCAAATGCACCCGCGTTTCGGCTGACGCCCTTTAGAGAACGCGCAATGCTTCTAGAGCAGTTTGGCGTTGATCAGCTTCTAGTGCTTCCTTTTGATCAAGACTTGGCAAAAATGTCCGCTCAGGATTTTGTCACTGATGTTTTGGTTGAGGGCCTAGGCACTAAGCATGTATTTGTTGGCTACGATTATCGTTTTGGCAAGGGGCGTGGCGGTGGCACTGATGTGCTTGCATGGATGGGCGAAATGGAAGGTTTTGGTCTTTCTGTTGTGCGCGCTGTTACTGTTGGTTTGGAAGGCTATGCAGGAGAGGTTTATAGCTCGACCCTTGTGCGGAAAGCGTTGCAGAACGGGGAAGCAAGAAAAGCTGCTGCACTGCTCGGGCATTGGTGGACGATAAATGGCAGGGTAACTGCAGGGGATCAGCGTGGGCGCACCATTGGTTTTCCTACAGCAAATATTGAGTTAGGTGAAAGCCTAGAACCGAAGCTTGGTGTTTATGCTGTACGGGTGAAGGTTGAGGGCCGGGAAGAGGTCCTAAACGGTGTAGCTAATATCGGTAAGAGGCCGACCTTCGACAAACGCGATGTTTTGATGGAAGTGCATTTGTTTGACTTTGATGAAGATATCTATGATCAGCATCTTCGTGTTCAGTTAGTGGCTTTTCTGCGGCCGGAACAGAAGTTCTCAGGCCTTGAGGAGTTGACGGCTCAAATAGAAAGCGATGGTAAAGTTGCTCGTGTTGTCCTTGCTGAGCCAGAAAACGCAAGGGAGCGTTTAGCGGGGCCCACTCTTGATCGCTATCTGGAGTTGTTTCCTGAAACTCATGTCAGAGCGCGTTAGTTCAGGCCAAGTAATTCACATAAAGTCGCCACTTTATTTTCTAGGATCAAAGCGCTTATAGTTTCTTCGAAATAGCAGTGCGTCAAAACGCGGGGAGCATCTCTTGGAATTTTTGCTGGATTATCATCTCTGGGTTAGTTTCTTAACCCTCGCGTCGCTGGAGATTATCCTCGGTATAGACAATGTGGTTTTTGTCGCATTGTTGGTGCAGCATTTGCCTGATGGTCAGCGAGAGCGCGCGCGTGTGATTGGTTTGACGCTTGCGCTGGTAATGCGAATTGCTCTGTTGCTCGGTGTTGCCTGGATTATTTCTTTAAAGACGCCCTGGATTACGATTTTTGAGCATACTTTCTCAGGAAAAGACTTGTTGATGTTACTTGGTGGTGGTTTCCTTGTTTATAAGGGCACCAACAGTATTCATGATGAAGTAACAGGCGATCAGGTAGAGCAGCTTGGCAGCTATAAGGGCACGATGCTGTCGGTAATAGCGCAGGTCGTGTTTATCGATATTATCTTTTCTTTCGATTCCGTAATGACAGCTGTTGGGCTTACTGAAAATATCAATGTCATTATTGCCGCAATGACTGTTGCTATGGCCGTAATGTTGTTTTCTTCAGGTTACATTGCAGACTTTATTGAGCGGTTCCCAACCCTCAAATTGCTAGCTTTGTCGTTCATCATGCTTATCGGTGTGTTCTTGGTGGCAGAAGGGTTTGGCGTGCATGTGCCGAAGGGGTACATCTATTCTGCTATGGCATTTTCTTTGTTTGTCGAAGTGCTCAATTTGCTGTCACGGAAGCGTAGGCAGCGAAAAAAGGCTGAGCAGAAAAACCTGTAAGCCTAGCTGGTCTTAGTTACTTGAGAGGAGCCCAAAGTGGCTCCTTCCTTCGTTTTGTCGCATTTCAGTATTTGTTAAGCCAAAATTGGCTATACTCAAGTTGGGGTATGGTTAATTCCAGTGCTTGAGAGGATTTGCCGTGCAAACTGGAGGTTTGAACAATCTATCTATCATGCTTGCATTGTCACATATGCAGGCGGCTGATGGTCTGAAGTCTGTTTTGATGCAGCAGAAAATTCGTAAAGTGTTTTTCGCTGCTAACAACCGTGAAGCTGTGTCACAGCTGCAAGAACAATCCTATAATATGATTTTGATAGAAGAAGGGTTTCCTGAACTGGGCGGTGCTGATTTTTGCCGTTTTCTTCGTATGACAGATGGGCCTATGGCTGTGGCGCCTATTATCTATGGTATTGTCAGTGCCGAGAAAGAACGTGTATTTGCGGCAAGAGATGCTGGTGCCTCAAAGATCGTGCTCATGCCGTTGTCCCCGAAGGTTTTGTTGCAAACTATCCAAGCAGCGATCAAGGAAATGCGCCCAATCATTCAGACTAATAGTTATCGTGGGCCGGACCGTAGGATTACGGGGCAAAAGCCCTTTCATGGTGCCGATAAGCGAAAAGCACAGTATGGGCTTATTTCCGTTGCGGAGCAGAAACGAATTATCGGAAGTTTTTAACGACAATTTGACGTGTGGATTTACTCTGTCTTCATTCTCACTATATAAATGAAATGTGTTGATGTGTGGAGTAGGGGGATCCATCTATGTTGGGTAGTAAAAAAGACCTTCGGGTACTGATAGCGTTGGCAAACGGCCAAGCAGCAGAAGGTGCACGTGCGGTTTTTAAAGAACAGGGCGCTGACCGTAATCAAATTGCCGAAGGCAAGCGTGACGCCCTTGAGTTGATGAACAACACAGCTTTCAACCTTCTATTAGTTGAAGACACATTTTCTGATTTAGGCGGTGTGGATTTCGTCCGTTTTGTACGCATGATGAATGCACCTGTTTCTGTTGCTCCTATCATTTTTGCAATGAAGGAGCCTGACCGAGACAAGGTGATTGAGGCGCGGGACGCTGGTGTTAATAAAATGATCATCATGCCCTTTACGACCGCGAGCCTTCTTAAGAATTTGAAGGATATTATGGTAAGCCCCGTGCCGTTTATCCGGGTCACAGGCTACAGTGGGCCGTGTAGGCGCAAGCAGAATGTTGCAATCACCCGAGCTGAGCGCCGGAAAGGCCAGCAGGGTGCTTTGTCTGTGGAGAAACAGCAAAAACTGTTTAAGGGTATATAGCGATTAGTAGCCCAGAGCCTTTAGGGCCGCAGCTTTCTGACGGCGCTGTTGAGCTTGGTTAGTTTCGCCTTCTGACTCTAGGTTTTCTGCTAATAATTCGAGCGCTGTAATTTCACCAGCGGGACATTCAATCAGTTGATATTGGTTGGCAGCTGACTGGAAGCGGCTTATCGCTAGAGAGGCTAAACCAAGTGCACTCTCCCAGCGCCCGCGCCCCAAATCGAAGCTTGCCTCCAAGTAGGGATAATGGTGTGTCTGTGCTAACTCGAACCCTCTATCGGCTAACTTAATCGCTTTTGCATAATGACCTGCTTGGGCCAGCCTTCTTGCCTGTAACAAGAGTGCCCGGATTTCATTGAAGGAATCTTGTTGGTTTATTGCATCCTTTAGTAACGTTGAAACGGCCACATCGAATGATGGGTTATCGCTCCTGCGTGTGGTGTTCAATAAATCGTACGTTGCAGATAGATAGGACGGGTCTTCCGCCGTCAGGTTGGTCAATTGTATGATTGCTTCATCTCTATCGCCATTTGTAAGCAGAGAGTCTGCGACTAACTTCCTTTTGTGTAGGGCAACTCGTGTTGAAGGAGCGCCTTCAATAAGGCTGTATGTTGCTGCATCATGAAGCTGATGAGCAATTTGATGGATGATCCAAGTAATGGAGGTGTGCTGATAGGAGCCTTCAATCTCGCCAACCTCATTCGATATCTTAAATGAAACCAGCAGCATGTTTTTTGCTCTTGCTGCATGTAACTCAACGTTAATATCAGCGGTTCGTTCCGCACCAATTGGGTATCCAATACCATTCGCAGAAATATGGTGCCCAAGCATTTCTGTCACCATGCCTGGCAAGCCGGTATCTCTTGCTGCAACGTTTTCTGATGTTACTGCAGTAACTGCAATTGAGGGCCGATCAGATGGAAGAGCGTCTTTGTTGCTGATGACATTGGCTACTAAAACAATAAACAAGGCGGCAACGGCCCAATAGGGAGCGGTATGTTTTATGAGAGATTTGCGCGTGGAGGGTTGCCCTCCAACCCATTGGTATCCTTTTCGTGGGTGTGTACGAATACATTTGGGGTCTGCAAAAGCCTGCCTAATTTCAGTAATACTCTGAAAAACGGCTTGTTCTTGGACGGTCACACCGTTCCAAACTTCTTCTAATAACTCAGTTTTGGCAATGATTCGCTCTGGGTTGCTTAGCAAAAGTTTAAAAACAGCGGCAGTTTTGGGCCTGAAGACTGTTGTGCTGCCCGCAGCGTTTAGGGTGCCTGTTAGGGGGTCGTAACTAAAACCGTCTCCGTTCTCACGGTTTGGTTTGAGCCACTCAACGAATTTATTGAAATTTATAGACGGCATTTGCGGGCTTTTCAGTGATTGTTCTCGGCAGAGCTTGCATGCGCCTGACAGCATCAAATTTATTGGGTTGATGGCCAGGGGTCAAATGCTTCTGACGGTTTAGGCATTCAAGCTTATGTGAGTGAATGACAGACGAGTATGAGGAACTACAAATGAAACTTCTTTTTAGGTCAGCAGTAGCAGCCATATTGGCTTTGGCCTCTGTACAAACTGGTGCCGCAAATGATGTTAGCCTTGAGGACATTGAAAAAATTAAACGAGCGGCTCTCGATTATGTGGAATCACAACAGCTGGTTAAACCAGAGATGATGAAACGTAGCCTCCATAAAAAATTTGCAAAACGGACATTTTGGAATAGTGGCGGAGAGGATTTTATCTCCGAAAATAACTATGAAGGCATGGTTAGGCTGGCCGAAGTATATAACAAAGATGGGAAAGGGTTTCCTGCTAACCCTAAAAAAGAGGTTGTGATTCTGGATGTCGAAGGACGAACTGCTTCAGTAAAGCTTTATGCAGATGACTTTATTGACCATTTGCATATCGTGAAGCTGGAAGATGACTGGAAGGTTATCAACGCCCTCTGGCAGTTCAACGATCTCAGTAAACACGAGCAAAAATAGGGATCATCCTAAGGAGAGATTGCAGCTCTCCTTTATCCCGGGTTGGCTGCGGTGTTTTCGCCGTGGCCAGCCTTTTTATGTGAACCCTTTAAGGCAGCGGATTCCGTGCTCGACAGAGGGGCTGCACACTGATAAAAGTCCCCGCATGACAAAACTGTATTCAACCGTGTGGCAAAACATTGCCGGCATTATACGAATTACTGGCCCGGCGCTCCTGTAGCGACCGGGGTTTCTAGTTTGTCACATTTATCCAGAATATAGTTGCTGCACAAAGTGGTGTAGCCAAGTTAAAGAGCGAGACTGAAGCACATGTCTGCTGATGAAAATAAACGCGATTACCGCGATACCGTATTTCTACCCAAAACTGATTTCCCTATGCGTGCAGGTTTGCCGAAACGTGAGCCAGAATTTATGGCGAAATGGGTTAAAGAAGACATTTATGGCACGCTCCGGAAGGACAGTGCGGATAAAGAAAAATTTGTCCTGCATGATGGCCCTCCGTATGCGAATGGTAATATCCACATCGGTCACGCGATGAATAAAATCCTGAAAGATGTGATTGTAAAATCACAGCAAATGCAGGGTAAAAATGCACCGTATGTGCCGGGCTGGGACTGCCACGGCCTGCCGATCGAATGGAAGATCGAAGAAAAATACCGCAAGAAAAAGAAAAACAAAGATGATGTAGACCCTGTTGAATTCCGTAAGGAATGCCGGGAGTTTGCCGCTCAGTGGATTGATGTCCAGAAAGATGAATTCAAACGCCTTGGCATCTTTGGTGATTGGGATAAGCCTTACTTAACGATGGATTTTGCTGCTGAAGCGCAGATTGTTGAAGAGCTGTTGAAGTTCTCAACATCAGGTGCGCTTTATCGCGGGTCGAAACCAGTAATGTGGTCGCCTGTCGAGAAGACAGCGCTTGCGGAAGCTGAAGTTGAGTATCATGACCATACGTCAGTGCAAATTGATGTCGCTTTTGAGATCGTAAAAACATCTGCAAATGAAGTAGAAGGCGCACGTGTTGTTATCTGGACAACAACCCCATGGACAATCCCTGCAAACCGCGCAGTTTGTTATGGCCCTGATGTTGATTATGTGGTGATTGAAGCAACTGAGGTCGCGGAAGGCTCTCTCACGAATGTCGGCGAACGTTTTGTTGTTGCCGAAGCTCTCGCGGTGGCGTTTGTTGAACGTGCTGGCATCAGCAACTATTTGCAAGTGGCGCATGTCAAAGGCTCGGTGCTTGAAGGTTCGCTGCTCGCGCACCCATGGCGCGGTCATGCTGACGCTGATGGTTATTATGATTTTGACGCACCAATGTTGCCCGGTGCTCACGTGACGACAGAGGCTGGGACGGGTTTTGTACATACTGCACCAGGCCACGGGGGTGATGAATATCAGGTTGCGCATGTGGAATTTGGCATTCCTGTTCCTTACACAGTGAACGAATCTGGTTGTTACTATGACCATGTTGGCCTTTTGCCCGGCCGTCATGTCTATAAAGTTGCTGAAGAAGTATGTGAGCTTCTGACAGGCTCTAACGCTCTCAAGGGTAAGGGGACGTTGAGCCACAGCTATCCGCACAGCTGGCGCTCTAAAGCACCGCTTATTTTCCGGAATACACCGCAGTGGTTTATCTCCATG
This sequence comes from Kordiimonas sp., assembly GCA_040830325.1. Classification (GTDB taxonomy): domain Bacteria; phylum Pseudomonadota; class Alphaproteobacteria; order Sphingomonadales; family Kordiimonadaceae; genus Kordiimonas. Next base: position 17,210 of record JBFOLV010000026.1, read on the forward strand.
GATAAAACTGGCCTGCGGGAGAATGCACTGCGTGCAATCCGCGGTGAGGTAAATTGGTTCCCAGCGATTAGCCAGAACCGCATCGAGTCGATGGTTGCGGATCGCCCTGACTGGGTAATCTCGCGCCAGCGGGCGTGGGGCGTACCGATCACTATCTTTGTGCACAAAGATAGTGGTGAGATCCTTCAGGATGAAGCCGTGAACGCACGCATCGTGAAAGCAGTTAATGAAGGCGGCGCTGACGCTTGGGTAGCTATTCCAGCCCAGGAATTCCTCGGTGATAAATACAGTGCTGATGACTATGAGCAAGTGCACGATATTCTTGATGTATGGTTTGACAGCGGGTGTACGCATGCGTTTGTTTGTGAAGGCCGTGACGATCTTCAGTCGCCTGCGGATTTGTACCTCGAGGGGTCTGATCAGCATCGTGGGTGGTTCCAGTCGAGCTTGATGGAAAGCTGCGGCACACGTGGACGTGCGCCTTACAAGGCTGTGTTAACACATGGTTTCACGATGGACGGTAACGGCCGTAAGATGTCCAAGTCTCTTGGCAATACAGTGGCGCCGCAAACAATCATCAAGCAGTATGGTGCGGATATTCTGCGCCTTTGGGCTGTGGCTGTGGACTATATGGAAGATGTCCGTATCGGTGATGAGATCATGAAGGGGCAGGCTGATGCCTACCGCAAGATCCGTAACACCATGCGCTTTCTGCTAGGCAACCTAGAGGGCTTCAATGACGAAGAGCGCCTTCCAGCACGTGAAATGCCAGAGCTTGAGCGCTGGGTATTACACCGCCTCAGCGAACTAGATGAACTGATTAAAAACCGTACGAACAATTATGACTTTAACCCAGTGTTCCGTGAACTGTATCAGTTCTGTATCACTGACTTGTCTGTGTTCTACTTTGATATCCGTAAAGACGCGCTTTACTGTGATAACCCGTCAGACACGCGTCGCCGCGCGGCTCGTACAGTGCTTGATGAAGTGTTCAATCGTCTTGTGCTTTGGTTTGCACCAATTCTGGCCTTTACGTCAGAGGAAGTATGGCTTTCCCGGCACGGGCAGGACGCAAACAGTGTACACCGTCAGCAGTGGCTTGATACACCAACTGAATGGCGTGATGATGCACTTGCTGCTAAATGGGCCAAAATTCGTGAAGTGCGCGGCACAGTAACTGCCGCAATTGAACTGATGCGCCGCGAAAAAGTTATTGGCTCAAGCTTGCAGGCAAATGCGAATGTTACAATCGCAGATCAAGCAGCGCTAGATGCATTTGACGGTCTTGATGCAGCTGAAATCTTTATTACGTCTAATGCTACACTCGCGCTAGGCGCTGAGACGGAAGCAAATATCTCTGTAGCTGAAGGCGACAAGTGTGAGCGTTGTTGGGTTGTTTCCCCAGAAGTTTCTGAGAATGGCGACCTTTGTAATCGATGTTCAGACGCTGTCGCTAAGCATGATGCGGCCGCCTAATTGATGTCGGTTGGTCCACATTTCCGGTTAGGTTTGCTGATCAGCGTGCTTCTTGTTGTTGCTGATCAGCTTTCCAAATGGTGGATACTATACGGCCTGAAGCTTCCTGAGCTTCAGAGTATTGCATTGTTACCCTTTCTTAATTTCACGATGGTCTGGAATTATGGGATTTCAATGGGTCTGCCGATTGGTGATAGCCTAGGAAAATGGGGCATCATTATATTGACCGTTGGGATCAGCTTGTGGCTTCTTCATTGGCTTAAGAATACTGAACGCAAGTTTGAAGCAATGGCTTTGTCGCTGATCCTTGGCGGCGCGATTGGCAACATAATTGATCGCTTCCTTCACGGTGCAGTAGTGGACTTTGTACATCTGCATGCTTGGGATTATAGCTTTTATGTTTTCAACCTCGCGGACAGTGCAATTTCCATCGGAGTGGTGCTTCTGTTGATTGATGGGTTGCGGGACGGCGCGAAAGGCCCTAAAAAAGCCTCAAAGGATGTGGATACTAGTATAGTGTCCCAAAAGGAGAAGAGTGAATGACGCTCAAGTCTGTAGTTGTATTGTTGGCAGCAAGTGTAAGCCTTGCGGCTTGTGGCGGTAA
>JBFOLV010000027.1:0-3729 GCA_040830325.1 Kordiimonas sp.
AACCTGACGAAAATATCCGTGATCTCTCCAACGTTTCAATCGTGATCCGGGACGGTGATATCATTGTTAGAGATGGAAGAATATCTATCCCTGCTCATGTCCCCGTAGACCCTAATAGTTGGTTAAGCCCAAAAGACTAATAAGCGCAGATCTACGGCTAGTTTGATCGTGAACCAATCCTTGCTGAGAGCATAAACTAGGAAAATGTGAGAATGGAAAAACCAATTATTGATGGTGAGCTGAATTTCCTTGTTTGGGGGGTGTTGTTGCTAGTTGTGACATTGGGGTTCTGGGCAGATAAAACCAAGGTGGGTAGCAATGTTTCAGGCGCAGCCATTATTTTATGTATTGGTATGGTGCTTTCCAATGTCGGCGTTATGCCTAGGCACGCAACTGCATATGGTGTGGTTTGGGAGTACCTCGTGCCACTTGCCATTTCACTTTTACTCTTGAAGGCTAACGTGAGGCGAGTGTTCATTGAAACAAAAGGAATGCTGGTTGCTTTTTTTCTTGGAGCGTGCGGCACCACAGTAGGCGCTTTGATTGGCTATAGCTTCTTGGATTTGGGTTCTGAGGCTGACAAACTGGCTGGTATTCTCAGTGCTACATATATTGGTGGTTCCATGAATATGGTCGCTGTTACCCAAGCACTGGATCTCACTCCTTCACTTGTTACAGCCGCTGTGGCTGCAGATAATGTTGTTGGTGTTATCTATCTTGCGTTGCTTGGAATTATACCGTCGATTTCATTCTTGAAATGGTGGTTTCGCGAGAAAAATGCTCCAGCGTCGGTTGGTGGTCAGCTGAATGGAGACGCCGTTCATGTTGATCTAAAAAATACTGCATTTGCTTTGACTATATCGCTTGGGATTTGCGCCCTTAGTAAGCTTATGTCTGCTTATGTTGGCTTACCTGCATACAGCATTATTTTCGTGACAGGTTTCACCTTGTTAGTGGCTAATATTTTTCCGCAGCTTTTCAAAAACATTAGCGGTGATTATGAAATTGGCCTTCTGTTTATGTATCTCTTTTTTGCGGCGATCGGCTTGAGTGCTGATGTGGGCGCAATGTTAGAACATGCGCTCGTTATTGCGGGGTACGCTTTCATAATAGTTGCCTGCCATGCTGTTTGTATTTTTGGTGGTAGCCGGTTCTTCAACCTCAAATTGATGGAGGCTGTTATTGCCTCAAACGCTTGTGCCGCGGGACCTGCTAGTGCTGCAGCATTAGCTGCGGGTAAAGGTCGTCAAGATCTTGTTGCACCTGCGGTTCTGTTGGGCGTGTTTGGATATGCTGTAGCCAACTTTGTCGGGGTTGCTCTGGCTATGTTCTTGTCCGGGTCTTAGTGAAAGGATACTTTTCGAATGAGTAAAAACGTTCTGAAATTTATACCATTTGCAATGATAGCGGCTATGTTTTTGGCTCCTGCTAGCTTTGCATTTGAGACTAATAGTAACAAAACACTATCCACGACGGAAATCGATCAGCTGGTAGAAAAAGCCATGAAGGCTTTTCATGTGCCAGGCGTTGCTGTTGGTATTATTAAGGATGGTGAAGTTGTTCATGCCAAAGGGTATGGTGTGCGCCATGTTGGTTCAGAAGCTCCTATCAATGAAAAAACACTATTCAGTATAGGGTCGATCAGTAAATCATTCACTGTGGTAGCTTTGGTCCTGTTGGAGGAGGCGGGTAAACTTCATTTGGATGATCGAGTAGTTGATCACCTTCCCAACTTTCGTCTCTATGACTCTTGGGTCACTCGAGAATTTAGAATACGAGATTTACTTATTCATAATAGTGGTCTCGGCTTAGGCGCGGGGGATTTAATGTTTTTCCCCTCACAAGGTTTTTCCAGAAGTGAGATTGTTCATAACCTTCGATACCTGAAACCTGTTAGCAGTTTTAGAAGCAAATACGCATATGACAACTTGCTTTATATTGTAGCTGGAGAACTGATCTCAAAGGTGGCGAATATGCCGTACGAGCAATATGTTGATACACATATTCTTGAGCCCCTTGGTATGGATAATTGTGCTGCAGACGTGTCAGCATTAGCCAAACAGAATAATATTGCGGACCCTCATATCTTGAAAAATGGGGCTCTTCAAGCAACAGAGCGTGACGTAAAGTTAGGTAGTGAGGTTGTGTTTGCTGCAGCAGGCGGTTTGCAATGCAGTGTTGAAAGTACACTTAAATGGCACCAGATGTTCCTTAGTGGAGGGCAACTAACTTCTGGGGAACAATTTATCTCTACAGATATGGTCTCAGAAATTTTATCCCCGCAAACAATAATGCCGCTAAAAGCGGATAGCAGAAATTGGTTTGGATCAAGTTACTCTGCTTACGGTCTTGCATGGGTACTCAGTGATTTTCACGGGTACCAGTTGGCTCAGCATTCAGGTGGTTTGCTAGGTATGCTTTCTCTTAATGCAATGGTGCCTAGTTTAAACTTGGGCATTGTCGTTTACACTAACCAACAAGCTGGTTATGCGAGGCCAGCCATTATGAACCAACTACTGGAAAGTTTTACAGTAGATAGTTCAGTAGATTGGATAGCAAAACTAAAGGCTAGACAACAAAAGCAGCAAAAAGCTCTGAAGGCAGTAACGACTTCTGTAGGAAATGTTAAATATATACCTCTGAAATCTTTAGACACCTACAAAGGGGCCTACAAAGATTCGTGGTTTGGTATAGTGCACATTCTTGAAAAAGATGAAGGGCTATATTTTCAATCTCAAAAATCGGAGCGTTTGAAGGGACGGCTCATTCCACTCAAGGAAGATATCTTCATTGCAAGGTGGGATGACCGCACATTGAACGCTGATGCTTATGTAAAGTTCATTCCTGATTTTACAGGAATTCCCAATAGAATTGAAATGAAAGCTGTTTCTCCTGCCACAGACTTTAGTTTTGATTTTCATGACCTCAATTTCAAGCGGGTTCCAGGCTAATCTGGCACATGCTTCACCATAAAATTATCCAACAAAATGAGAATGAACACGGAAGACACACGATGAGAAAAATCTTTTCATGTTTAGTGGCAGTTTGTGGCCTGTACACACCAATAGTTATGGCTGTTGATAGTGGAGTAGATGTTGCAACACAAATACGCGACGAGGCCTTTAATAGATCACAAGTGATGAAAACACTGGGGCATCTGACGGATAATATAGGCCCGCGCCTTACTGGTTCTCCACAGATGCTAGAATCAAATGAATGGACAAAACAGAAATTTACTGAGTGGGGCCTTGAAAACGCACATCTTGAAGGGTTCGAGTTTGGTCGTGGATGGTCCTTGAATAAGTCTCAGGTTTTGATGACATCACCGCGTAAGGTGCAAGTGAATGCGTTGCCAATTTCTTGGTTGCCAGGAACAGATGGAGTGAAGGAAGCTGAAGCAATTTATGCACCTGTCTCTTCTCAGAAGGATTTTGAAAAATACCGTGGCAAGCTCGCTGGGAAGATAGTTTTCTTAGATGAAATACGAGAGTCCAAAGAACCTTCTAATCATGTTTTTGAACGCTTTGACGCCCAAACTCTGGAAAAGATGAAGCACTTTAATGTGCCGGCAGAAGAAGCAGGTGATGCGTTTGAAAAGAAGTTGGTGAAGGTTACTAAATTTAGCCATCAGTTAGATGATTTTCTTGAGGAAGAGAAAGTTGTAGCGGTTGTGCGCCGGCCCAGTGTTGATGGAATGTTGGTTTCAGGGCAAGACTATCAATATTTGGT
>JBFOLV010000028.1:0-2633 GCA_040830325.1 Kordiimonas sp.
AGACGTTTCCTTTAAACTCCGCTTCTTCGAAGCGGAGTTTTCTTTTTCCTAGTGTAAATAGTTCCCAGATAAGCTAACAGCAGCCTATAACTGATCTTAACACTGCCACCACTCTCTCTGGGTCAGTATCTTTCATGGCAGGGAATAGCGGTAGGCTTAATGTGTGCTCATAATACTCGAGCGCACCGGGCAGTTTTTTCTCACCATACTTATTGAGATAATAAGGTTGCAGATGAACGGGGATATAATGAACCTGCGAACCAACGTTATGTTTTTGCATCGCTCGCATAAAGTCACCGCGCTCGATCCCAATGGAACCAAAATCGACATTCACTGCGTACAAATGCCAAGCAGACAAGCTATCACTCATCCTAAGGTTAGGCCTTATAACATTGCTCAGATCAGCTAAAAGAGCGTCATATTTTTCAGCTAAGTATCGTCGACGCTCGACAAAAGCATCCAATTTCTTCAACTGGCTTAAGGCTAGGGCACATTGAAAATCTGTGGCTCGGTAATTATAACCTAACTCATGCATCTCATAGTACCAGGGGTTCTGCATGCCTGAACCATCAAAAGCCAAGTCTTGCCGTTCCAACTGCTCACTAGAACGCCTCATATCATGACTACGCAGCAATCTAAGTTGTTCAGCGTCCTTGCAAGAGTTTGTTGTAACAACACCACCCTCACCCATCGCGATAGATTTAACAGGATGCAATGAATAGCAAGCAAAACCTTCATAAGCCCCATCACCAGGGCGGCCTCCACTGGCATATTCTGCGCCAAGAGCATGACAACAATCACTGATAACCTTGATATTATTCAAATCCGCCAACGCTTTAATTGCAGGCATAGCACACATTTGCCCGGTTAAATGCACAGGCAGCACGGCTGATACAGGTCCATCAACCTGATTAAGAGCCTCCTCAAACGTCTCAGGTGTCATCAACCCTGTTTCAGGGCACACATCGGCAAACTCTACAATGCCGCCAATCATTTCCACAGCATTAGCGGTCGCCAAAAATGTTAGAGTTGGGACAATAGCGACATCCCCTCTTTTAAAACCTGAAGCCAGTAACGCTAGATGCAAGGCAGTGGTGCCATTGGAGACAACGATAGCGTGGTTACAACCGATTTTCTCTGCAAACGCTTCTTCGAACTCTTCTATTTTAGGGCCACACGTAAGTTGCCCATTTCTGAGAACATCAACAACGGCAGCGATATCGTCATCATCAACACTGTGTTTCCCGTAGGGTAAAAAATCGCTCGACATATTGTTCCTTAATCGCCACTAAATGGGATGGTTTCCAATATTGCCTTTAATTCTTCTACGCCCAGCCACTCTGTATTATTGTCACTCGAGTATTCAAACCCTTCTTCCATGATAGGGTGGCCGTCATCCATATGTGCCGCCCTATCCCAAAAATTCCACTCCGGTTCAATAATATAGCGATCGCCGTAATCCACAGTATTGCGTGCATTATGTTCCGTTATCATAATTTCATGCAACTTCTCACCTGGTCTAATACCCACATTCTTTGTCGGCATCCCAGGAGCTAACGCCTCAACCAGATCTGGTATACGCATTGACGGAATTTTCGGCACAAATATCTCGCCGCCCCGCATAATTGAAATACATGACATAGTGAAGTCGACCGCTTGCTCGAGCGTAACCCAAAAACGTGTCATACGTTCATCTGTAACAGGTAACTCAGTTGCGCCCTCTTTAATAAGTTCTCTAAAAAACGGTATTACACTGCCTCTGGATCCTAAAACATTTCCGTACCGAACAACCGAAAAACGCGTTCCTGTTCCAGATGCTAGAGAGTTAGCCGCAACAAATATCTTGTCGGAGGCAAGTTTACTAGCACCGTAGAGGTTGATTGGATTTACAGCCTTGTCTGTAGACAAGGCGAGAACCTGCTTGACACCTGCCTGAATGGAAGCCTGAACAACATTTTCAGCACCAATTACATTTGTTCTAATACATTCAAATGGATTATATTCAGCAAGTGGCACCTGTTTCTGAGCAGCTGCATGGACGACAAGGTCAACACCACGCAAAGCCATTACAAGCCTATCTCGATCTCGAATATCGCCAATAAAGAAGCGTACTTTTTTCCTATGCTCTGCAGACAATGAATTTTGTAATTGAAAATGATTATACTCACCTCGAGCAAATATAATTACTCTTCGAGGCTGGTGGTTTTGTATAACCTTTCTCAAAAATGTTGTTCCAAAAGAACCCGTGCCGCCGGTTATCAGAATCGATTTCCCTTTAAGGTCTGCCTTTGATCCGTCAAAGCTTGTCAGCGCCATTAATGATCTCCTGAAATTGGTCATTTTTCATCGGGAGCCTACCACCCCACCCTTTGTGATGGAAGATATTCTTTTTGGATAACTATTTACAGGTGTTCACCAATTTCAATTGAGTAGCGGATGATAGGCAGCTCGACTTTGTCGCTAGAAAAAGATAAGTCGCTACGAAGAGTTTCATCTACCTCACAGAGTGACAACGCTGAGCGAATAAAATAACTACTTCCATCAACTATCTTACTAGTGATCAAGCCAATGCACGCGGCATCTTCTCGGCTCATTGTCACCCTCACATATCTAGCATTATCCCCTAACTCAAT
>JBFOLV010000029.1:0-2368 GCA_040830325.1 Kordiimonas sp.
ACAACTAAGCTATAGATGGCTTTAGCTTCTGCTTCTATGATGATAAGAGTGTCCTGAATAAGTTTGGAGCCAAATTGCAGTGATTTCATTTTTCCGCACAATTGTATTGATGGTCTGTCTGATTGGCCTTTCTGCGTGTACGGAGAATATTGAATCAAGAACCTATACAGATTTAGAAGGCACCAAACTTACTATCAAAACCGAGGGTGAAGAATATTATCTCACCATTGGCTCCACTCAAAATCAATTGGTTACATCAGAGGCAACCAATTGGAAAAACGAGCTGCTCTACAAGAACGAATATTATCGAGGTTTCCTACTATATAGTCGCCAAGAAGGGGATTATCACTGGAAGCTGGATATTGATTTGAGCCAGGTCGACGCATTATTCCCGATGGAAGTCGGTGTTGCTGCGGAAGTAACCGGAGAAATCATAGACCTAGTAGATCAAACCAGAGCTGGATATCGTGCTGAAATAAATATTATTGCCGAAAAAGCTCTCGTTCTCCCTTCAGGCACATACACGGCATATCAGGTAAAACTTACTCAGCACTATGAAACACCTGAGGGAACAAAAACTTGGCGTCAAGTTGTGTATCATTGCCCTGAGCTAAAAATGAATATGAAAGGCTCATACATATCCGATGGTGAAAAAAAATATTGGCGCATTGTAAAAATTGAAAATCTTGATACGGATATGACTCCAGCTCCACCCGCTCGCCCAAGGCGTCGCAATGGTACCGTAATGATTTAAACTGCTTCTGAACTAAAGCGTGTAAAGCGCACCATCCCTAACTTCAAAGTCTATTGGCCGTAAGTGTTTTCCGCGGCAAGGGCCCGCTGTACAAAGCCCCGTGGCAATATCGAACAAAGCGCCATGGGTACGGCATATGAGTGCATCTTTAGTCACGTTCAGGAACTTATCACCAAACATATTGAGCGGCGTACCAGCATGTGGACAGCGATTTTCATACACACGCACTGTACCGGCGTGTCGCTGAACAAATATATTCACCTGAAACGCACCGTTTTTATAGAGGACATCCTTACCGCCGTGCTCCGGAATATCTTCCAGTCGCACAATAAGTGTACCTGCAGAAGGTCCACCCGGAACGTCTTCTAATTGCAATAGGCTTGGTTTTGGCACTTAACCCTCTGGCACCCAATTACCAACAGCCGCTTTCCAGGGGCGGATCTCAACGCTATCGAACAAACCGGCATGATTGTATGGATCATTATCCGCAAATAATTGTACCGCTGCTTCGCTAGCAGCATCGATAACAATCATGCTTCCTATTGGCTTTGGGTCAGCTCCCGGCGTTAGAAGTGGACCAGCTAGCTTTAACCTATCGCCAGCACTAGCCAAATACTCAAGATGGGCTGTTCGGGTCGACATACGCAACTCGACACTTTCGGCTTTGTCTTTTGCTATAATCACATAAAGCATAAATGCCTCCTAAACGCTTTCATCAGTAAAGGGTCTGCCGAGCAACTCTTCAGTAACACGTCGCACGTCCTGACCTTGTTTCAATATTTGATATACCGCTGAAGTAATAGGCATATCGAGGCCTTTTTCCTCTGCAATTTTATGAACAATCTCAACTGTATGAGCACCTTCGGCTACAGAGTTGCGACCCGCCATAATTTCTTCAAAAGTGTGCCCTTCACCAATGGCTTTCCCCAGGGACATATTCCGTGACTGAGTACTGGAACAAGTCAGGATCAAATCCCCCAAACCAGAGAGGCCCATCAATGTCTCAGCTTCGGCACCGTAAAGGCCCCCAAACCGCACTATCTCTGCAAGACCGCGTGTGATAACAGCTGCACGCGCATTCTCACCGATGTCCAACCCAGCCACTATGCCTGTTGCGATAGCGAGGACATTTTTAATAGCCCCGCCAATTTGAGCGCCAACAACATCCTCATTATAATAAATGCGGAAAGTGGGTTGCCCAAGTGCAGAAACGAGCTGTTCGCCTAGGCTTTTATCGTTCATTGCCAGCGTTAAAGCACACGGCAACCCTTTCGCAACCTCTATCGCAAAGGTAGGCCCTGAAAGAACAGCTACAGGGTTTTTGGGTGCCGTTTCATCTAGAACTTCGCTCAACAATTTCCCTGTTGATACCTCAATCCCCTTAGAACAGATAACCAAAGGTGCTCCCTCTTTGAGGTGCGGTAAGAGCGCAGAAACCATACTGCGCATATGTTGCGCGGGGCTAACAAGAAGGACAGCATCACAGGTCGAAAGATCAGCTAAATCAGAGGTAACATTTAGCTCTTTAGGAAGTTTAACGCCCGATAAAAAAATACTGTTTTCTTGCGTGTTCTGAATCGAAGCCACAACTTCATCCTCACGCGCCCACAATGT
>JBFOLV010000030.1:0-4532 GCA_040830325.1 Kordiimonas sp.
CGTAGTCGCAGAAACTAAACGGGAGACAGAAGCTCCATGATCAAATTCGACTAAACCGTCATCATACAAATTGTGTTTTTCAAGAAAATCACCACCATTGTGGGAGGCGTAATATAGAGATTTTTGATCAAATGCGCGCGGATTCAAGGTAACATGTCCTACCCTGAAGCTACCATCCTGCTGTAGAGGCATGGCACCTTTGTAGGAAATTTCTACCTTCCCGGTGCCTACATAGAAGAAAACTACTTTACGAATATCACCCCAGGGAGACTTTAGTATCCCTTGCACCACAACCGCTTGCTTCTCTTTGCTCCACCCCAAAACAGGGTCAACGCGCATTAAATCCGCCACTTTATGCCGGCCTGAGGGCTCAAAAATAAAATGGCCAGAATAGAAGTCCGCTCCAAAAGCAATATCTTGATAATGGCCATGATCTAAGGTGCCAATGAAACTGTTCGCAGAAGGAGCGCCGGCAAAACTGCCTTCACTTTTCCCAACCCCTAACGCTTGGATCGCCAGCCCCCTATGGGTATTTAACACCAAATGATGCGTTCCTGTCTCAACTTTTAAAAAGCGTCCGCGCTCTTCAATCGCTACGTGAGAAGGAACAATCGCCCCTATTTCAGGCACTTCATGATTTGGCACTGATGCAGGAGGTAAAGTTTGATTTAACTTTACCCACCGTGAATCAGTAATGTGCGTACGAAAATCACTTGCCCAAAAACCACACAATACCCTCCACGCATCTACGTTACTTTCTTCTGCCCTACATAAGTCATAGTACATGCGCCAACAATGCGTATTGAGCTTTAGATCATTCTTACCAGATACCCCCCATCTCAATAGATTATACTTACGCTGTTTTTTAACAGGAACAGGTGCAGCGGCACTTTCCAAGTGCAACGGGGTTGAACTATTATTTAACAAAGACAGGGCTTTACTAGGCAACGCCAAATCAACATCATTACTACGGGCGAGAGCTTCCATTAAGTATCGAATTCTGGCGTATTCTGAATATGTTTCTTGTCGCGCTTCGGATGCAAAACGCCCTGGCCTATAGTCAAAAACCTCAGCATCACTTGTATAAAGAGGAAATGCCTGAACACCATCCACAACTTGCAGGCTTAGGAATTCAAAATATTCGTCAGCATCCAACTCACCGTGGGCATAGCGTTGAAATTTTTGAAAGGAAATTGCATCCGACCATAAAACTGCAATCTCGCTACCATTCTCTCCTCTTACCTTTTGCGGTAAGCGAGAATATGATTTATGCCAACTACGGCTGTGGCTCGCAGGTTCCGAACAATCCATCATGATGGCCGAGTAACCGGCTTCAATGTACAGAGGAACAATACCGGGAGAATAAGCTTGCTCATTGACCAAAGCAATGTTTGGCCTCATTCCCAATAGGTCAACATAATCTTCCAGACCTATCTGCAAATTCCTGCGAGTTACTTCTGATGGGATAAGAGGAGCAATCATCTGAGAGTAACCACTCCCAATAAACTCAACAGCTCCCTCTTCTATAAGTGAACGCAGGCCAACTACCCATTCAGGAGCGATATCATTAATGGCTCGAAGCGTATAGCTAGTGGCCTCTATTCCTATTGGCAAACCCGATTTAGCCAATTCTAACAAGGGCCAATAGCAGCGTTCAACGACAGCAGGCCGTTCTTCCTCTTCTATGGAAGAAAAAGCCATATTCATATGGAAGACTGTATATGCTATTGGGATCGACATGAAAACACCATAGACTTTTCTCGGCTTTTTTCTATGTCAAAATCGCAATCAGCTAATGTTTTCAATAACCTCCACTGTCGGTTCAAAAAATTTCAAAGCCTCAACTGCTCGTATCCTAGCTTCGCGCTGACTTGCCCCTTCAGCTTGAACCATTGCCACAGAAGCAGCAGCGTTTTCAGCCTCACCGACAACATCCCCAACTTTCAGCCAATGCTCAAAAGCAAGCACTCCCTCCGATTGAAACACCGGGTCCACCGATGGAACAGCTATGACACGCCCGGGTTTAATAAGCTTCCAGCGGGTAGAGACATATCTATGTTTTTTTGCCTGCCAATCTTCCAGGTTTAACTGCTTTCCAAGGGCAATTAACGCGCATGCCTCCACAAGGTTGACACCTGTCGAAAATGGGATTTGATGAGTGCAAAAATATCCACCGGATAATCTGGCAGCTAACTCAATTACGTATGGCTTTCCATTGTTTACTACAATATCCCCCTTTACAATGCCATTTACCACACCGAGGCTAGCTGCAGCTAGCTCAACAAGCTCACAAATTTCCTGTACTATGGTTTGCGGCAAAATAGTGGGCATATCCCCACCATCCTCTACAATGAAGGGATGGAATTTATCTAAAAACTCATAGCTTCGATCAGACAATGCGGGAGTAACCGCCTTACCATCAACAATAACTGTTTCAGTACTAACCTGAGGGCCAGCAAGATATTCTTCAACCATAACTTGCTTTGACGGAGAATTGACACTTGCATTATTAAAAGCCCAGTCGACATCCCCGTCCACGGCTAGACGTGACACACCTTTGGAGCCACGACTATCCACAGGTTTCACAACCAGTTCACAGTTAAGCTCCTCCAAAATATCAGCAACATCTGATGCACTTTTCACAGCCCAGTACCTAGGCACAGAAACACCGTCAACTTCAAACTTACGTTTCATGTCCATTTTATGGACAGCGCGATCTGCGGTTTCGATAGAAATACCTGGAAGCCTTAAGCGGTCTGCAATCCGGGCAACAACATGAGGTACATCACATGCCAGACACATAACGCCGTTTAACGTCTCTGTTTCACAAAACTTCTCCACTGCTGGCAGACAATCTTCAACATGATACACGCTAGCAATTATCTTATGATCAGCATGGACAAAGCCCGGCGCCATTGGGTTAATATCGCAAACTGTTAGCTTCAGTCCTAGTGACTTTAAATGTTTAAGCCCTGCCTCAGCTTGCCTACTACCACCCAACACTAGCAAATGGTCAGCCATAATCACTCTTCTTTAAAAATATAGGCCACCGTTTACATTGAGTGTTTGCCCTGTCACGTAACTAGAACGATCACTACCTAAAAACACGGCAGCTTCAGCTACTTCATTTGGTGTAGCAAAACGTTTCAGCAGAACCTGTTCAGCCGCGGCTTGCACAGCCGGGTTTTTCATACCTTCTTCAGCCATTTCTGACGCTACAAGGCCAGCGGAAAGCGTATTACTACGAATATTATCTACGGCAAGAAACCTAGCTATGACCTGAGCAAGTGAAATCAAGCCAGCTTTACTAGCAGCATAATGCGCAGTCCGGGGACCGCCATACTGGCCTGACACTGAACCAATATGAACGACACTACCCGAAGCAGACTTCTTCAAAAGAGGCAAAGCCTCCTGAGTGACGATAAAAGGTCCTTTAAGATTGACACTAAGGATTTCATCCCAATCTTCATCAGTAATTTTATCAAAATCTTCCGGCTTATTGATGCCCGCGTTATTCACAAGCACATCCAACTTCCCCGCTTCAGATTCAATTACTGAAAAAGCCGCCTTCAAAGCGGTTCGATCTCTTACGTCAGCTCGAACAGCACGAGACACAGGTATAGCGCACTTTTGGCACACCTCAAGCGCGGCCTCAGAATTGGAAGCGTATGTGAAATAAACTTCAGCGCCTTCCTTCACATAGGCCTCAACAATAGCACGACCAATGCCACGACTACCGCCAGTAATCAGCGCTACTTTACCTTTTAGTTCCATAAATCTATAACCTAAACCAACTCTCTACAGGCAGAAATTATTGCAGCTTCATCAATACCAAAGAATGCCGGCAACTCATCATGCTCTCCAGATTTACCAAAACGATCATCAACACCAACAAACCTCATTGGTGCTGGGTGGTTCTGTACCAAACACTCAGCAACGGCACTTCCAAGGCCACCAAAGACATTATGATCCTCAGCTGACACAATACCCCTTGTCTCCTTGGCGGCAGCTACGACTTCCTCTTTATCAATCGGCTTGATAGTTGCCATATTTATCACTCTGGCTGAAATACCATCGTCTTGTAGCTTTTCTGCAGCCTCAAGCGCACGCGCAACCATCACACCAGTAGCTATTATTGAAACATCACTACCGTCTCTAACCCTTGTGGCTTTACCAATTTCAAAGTGATTATTTGCATCAGTGATGACGGGTGTAGCACTGCGGCCTATACGCATATAAACAGGTCCATCATGTTGCAATATTGCTTCAAATGCTTGCATAAACTCATTGGCATCAGCAGGGCTGATGACAGTCACTCCTGGTATCGCCCGCATAGTAGCCAAATCTTCAAACATCTGTGCGGTAGCTCCATCAGGTCCTACATCCGCTCCGTGATGAGAACAACATAACTTCACATTGCGCCCTGGGTAAGCAATCGCTGTACGGAACTGCTCATGCGCACGCATGCATCCGAAAGCTGCAAACGTTGAAACTACTGGGACAAGACCAGTATCAGCAACACCTCCTGCCGC
>JBFOLV010000031.1:0-3360 GCA_040830325.1 Kordiimonas sp.
CACAAGATAGTGTGAACTGACAGAATAGGGAGAAGCCTTTGTCAAAGCATCGAGCGACCGGGCAAAATTGATAGCGGTGTGGTGGATTACAATAATACTAATCCGGCTATTTTTGTTTTCGGACTCTACTTCGACAATCTTGGAAAAATAAGCACAGCCTGTTGTCATGCTTGCAACGGCCAACAGCGCACCAACACGGGCTACCTTTTTCATCACCAAGGCTCCAGCAAATCGCTGTATATATTGGCTATGCCTAAACATTGCTGAAAGAAATCTCATCTCAACACCTCTCGAAACAAGCGAGTTTGGCCGTATCAGCTACCCAAATTCACTTGTGATCCTGAACTGGAATAAATAATTCCTCGTGTTATGAACTTTTGCGGAAGTGATTGCAACAACTCAATGCGTCACCAATGTAGCCTCAGATGCCAAAAGGCTCGGGCTGAACGATCACAATTCCAACAAATGACGCTTCGCTGCGTCAAACTTCTCTCTGAAGTATGTATTTCGCTGCATAAGGCTTAAATACAAATAATCAATCAGGTGCTGCTGGGCTACGCGCGCGACGATATCCGGCGCTTGTAAGTCGCCTATTTCCACGTCATTTTCGGGATAGATATATAGATTATAATCCGCGCACAGAGTTAATGGAGTCACGTTATAGCCCGTGAGGGATACTATAGAAACACCAGCTTCTCTGGCAGTTTCAGCAAGCTGCACTACATTTTGGTTTGAACCGGAAAGCGACAAAGCAAACAAAACATCGCCGCGCTTTAGTGTAGCAATACCCGCTCTCTGCAGAAACAGGTCGCTCTCTGCCACTACTGTTTTCCCCGCAACCAACAGCTTCAGCGCAAAATCCTTGAAACCGGCAGAAAAACCACCCGGAGCGATAAAGTGAATGCGTTTTGCTGTTTCAAGACAACGCACTACATCAAGCATGACCCTTTCAGGGTTTAGATCCGAAATGTGACTGCATATATGCTCTTTGGCATGTGAAATCGCGGAAAAAAGCGACGCGCTATCATCAACTTGCATCTGCTTCGGTACCGAAGCAACAGCTTCCATTTTTGGCTCAGCGGCCCCTCGCGCGATCTCCTCGCTTATTGCCAACTTGAGGTCAGGATAGCCCTTATAACCCATTTTTTGGCTAAACTTCACCACACTCGACTGACTTATACCAACCGCTTCCGCCAATTGTTGAGAACTGAAATCCCTCAGTAGCGGGGCGTTCTCCCTAATAAATTCAGCGAGCTTCCTATCATTGGCAGACATAGAATCCAGCCTCGTCATAATACTTGGGATTATTTTCGGTCGCGTCATCTAAAGTCCTAGTGGCTCTGGCACACAGAGAGGCATACTTCCATACACCTCTTTCAATGAATGAATACCGTAAGAAATAATCACAAAAAATCATAGCTGCAATTTTCAGAGACATACTATCCCCCAAAGCAAAGGCCTTATCTTGGATGGCAAGGCCGTTGGAAACAGTCCAGGCGCACCTGACTAAACACGATTTGCGGCTCAAATAAGGAATAGAGTATTCCAACAAAAGATCCCTGGAAACATATTTATTGAATTTATTATTCATGAATATTCTATCCCGTCAAATCAAAACGCTGTATGAAAGGGATTTGATGCATAATGTGGAGAGGCAATGATGAAGACTGCGCTTTTAAAAAACCTGTTTGCAGCTACCATAATACAGGTAACCGTTTTAAGTGCCTCTGCAACGGAAGAAGCGCCGCTGAGCGCTCAGATCGACCAGTTGGCTCATGAACTGATCGAAACCTATAGAACACCCGGTCTAGCTATTGCTGTCGTTAAAGACGGCGCAGTTGTTCATGCCACGGGTTACGGCAAGCGAACCTTCAATGAGCCAGACACAGTAAACACAGAGACGTTCTTCCGGGTGGCGTCCGTTACCAAAGCTTTTACAGCGGCTTTAATTGCAACACTCGTTGATGATGGCAAGCTGAATTGGGATGATAAGGTCATCGACTATCTACCCAACTTCCAAATGGCCGACCCTTGGGTTACGAGAGAATTCACGATCAGGGATTTGTTCACCCATAGAAGTGGACTGGGCCCTGGTGCGGGTGATCTTATGTTGTGGCCTGCCCCCGCCGGTTTCTCAAGGGACGAAATCATCCATAACTTGCGCTTCCTCAAGCCTGTCAGCAGCTTCAGAAGCGAATATGCCTATGACAACCTGCTTTACATTGTTGCGGGAGAGATTGCAGCCAAAGTCAGTGGCACGTCATGGGAAAATTCTATGCAACAGCGCGTCCTCTCCCGCCTCGATAACAACTGTTATTCTGAGGCACCTAAAACACTGCGCAACGTTGCGACACCGCATCAAATCACTGAAGGCAAACTCGAAACGGTGCCCCGCAACGCTGTAACGGTTGAATCACCGGTATATGCGGCAGCGGGCGGCATATCCTGTAACATTTCTGGCTTGGCGGACTGGATGCTGACATGGTTGGCGGGCGGCTCCTCTGCTTCCGGGCAGAAGATATTTTCCGAGGAACAACGGGATGAGATGTGGCGAGGCGTCACCTTGATGCAACCATCGCGTTTTGAGCGGGATCTCATGAATACCAACTTCAAATCATATGCACTGGGTTGGCGGAAAATTGATGCTATGGGCCATATGTTTATTTCTCATACAGGTTCCCTGTCAGGTGCCCGTGCCTGGGTTGGTATGATCCCGGAACTCAACATTGGTATTGCCATTTTGGATAACGGCAACAACAGCCGCGTTCGCAATATTTTAATGACAGCACTGCTAGCAAAACTAACGGGGCAACCGGACAGAGATTGGGCAACCTATATTGCTAACTGGTACGATCAGCAACAGCAGTCAACACAGACCCCGGAAGAGATCGAAGAAGAAGGCAAAGCCTCAGTGTTTTTACCTCTTGAACACTATGCCGGTGCGTACAAAGACAATTGGTTTGGCTGGGTAGACATTAAACTCAATAACGGACAACTACGCTTTATCAGCAGAAAGTCCAAACACATGAAAGGGACTTTGGTGCCCTCACATGGAAACAGCTTTATTGTTCAGTGGGATAATCGCAGTTTTGAAGCCGACGCCTGGGCTAAGTTCGATGACGACTTCGACGGCAAAATTATTGGCATGCGCATGAAAGCTGTCTCCGACGAGGCAGATTCCAGTTTTGATTTTCAAGACCTGGATTTCGCAAAGCAGCAGTGATCCGCTTCACAGCATAACCTAGAGCGTATCTGACTTTAGTTGAATCGAATAGGGATTCCCAAAGAACTGTTTTTCTGATTCAGTATATAAACTGATTAGGGAGGACAGCATTCATGGGAAAAGGCAAAGCATATCCA
>JBFOLV010000032.1:0-4567 GCA_040830325.1 Kordiimonas sp.
CAACTGCTGTCAGACCTTCACGCGCATCATCACCTGAAAGGCTCACTTTCGTTTTCTTAGCAAGACCGCTTTCATTCACATAGCTATTAATTGTCCGCGTGAGCGAGGCCCGGAACGCTGCGAGGTGTGTACCACCGTCACGCTGCGGAATATTGTTTGTGAAACACAGTACATTCTCATGATAACTGTCATTCCACTGCAAAGAAATCTCTGCTGTAATACCGTCTTTTTCACCCATAACAGTGATTGGTTCACCAATCTGACTGTTTTTATTCCGGTCCAGATATTTCACAAATTCTGTGATACCACCTTCATAATAAAGGTCGACATCTTGTGTGTCTGCGTGGCGGTTGTCTTTAAGGTGAATGTGAACACCAGAGTTCAGAAATGCGAGTTCCCGGTAGCGGTGCACCAATTTATCAAAATCAAACTCGATAAACTGGAATGTATCAAGAGACGGCATGAAAGTTACTTCCGTACCCTTCTTACCATCCGCATCACCAATAACAGCCAAATCGTCAATCGGTTCGCCTTTTTCAAAGCGCATATGGTGCTCTTTGCCGTCACGCCAAATGCGTAGCTCAAGCCAATCAGACAAAGCGTTCACAACAGATACACCCACGCCGTGCAGACCACCGGAAACCTTATAGCTGTTTTGGTCAAACTTGCCGCCTGCATGCAACTGAGTCATGATCACCTGCGCTGCGGATACGCCTTCTTCTTCATGAATGTCTGTTGGAATGCCCCGGCCATTATCAGTAATGGAACAACTTCCATCAGGATTCAGCGTCATAGTCACTAGGTCACAGTGCCCTGCGAGCGCTTCATCAATTGCGTTATCTGATACCTCAAAGACCATATGGTGAAGACCAGATCCATCTTCGGTGTCACCGATATACATGCCTGGGCGTTTTCTTACAGCATCCAGGCCCTTAAGAACCTTAATGGAATCCGCGCCGTAATCTTGTTCCGCGCCTTCAACTGCATTATCGCTCATATCTTCACTCATCGTTCGGTGATCCCCTGTTTACTGATCTGCCGGCTGGATCGTGCCGTCAAACACATTAAAAAATTCAGCCTGTCCGTTTAACCCATCAAAAAGGCTTCGGTCAGTGCCTGTTAGCCAGCATTGGCTTCCAAGCGAAGATAACGCTTCGAAAAGAGCTACCCTCCTGTCGGCGTCCAAATGGGCCGCCACCTCATCCATCAACATCAAAGGGGCTTGCCCCTTCAGCGCTGCTTGCAAACGCGCATTTGCGAGTACAAGCGCTACCAACAATGCCTTCTGCTCACCAGTAGAGCATAAATCCGCCCGCATGCCTTTCGGTGCGTGCGTCACAATAAGGTCCGTTTTATGAACCCCATCGCTTGATCTTCCTTTTGCTCCGTCCTGCATTCGCCTCTCGGCAAGCCGCTCACGAAACATACTTTCCACCTCAACGGGCGCCATTCCCCTGGCTAACAGCCCTTCAAGCCAACCATCAATGGCTAACTCAGCTTTCGGAAAAGGCCCATCGTCTACTTCCTCAAGCTGACCAGCCAGTTGGCCTGCAAACTCCAGCCTAGCCACGGAAACAGCAACTCCGTGTTCAGCCATTTTTGCTTCAAGTGCACCATACCAAGCACTATCCGCTGAAGAGCCTTTATCAACCAACAACCGGTTGCGTTCCCGCATAACCCGCTCATAAGCACCTACCTGCCTGCTATGGTCAGGAAACAACCCCAACACCATGCGGTCTAGAAAACGGCGCCTTGATGATGGCCCCTCTATAAATAGTCGGTCCATCTGAGGTGTTAACCAGCCAACCGACCAGCGCTCACCAAAAGCATTACTATTTGCAACTGTTTCGCCGTCAATTCTTACCAGGCGCTTCGCTGCATTATTCTCGTCAACCTGCTCAATACCGGTTCCGGCTCGAATGGGTTCTGCGCCAACATCTATCGTGGCTGCAACTGCCCATGCCCCTGTACCTTGTTGTCGGGCAACATCTCCCAGTGCTGATCGTCTCAACCCTCTACCAGGCGCCAAAAAGCTAATGGCTTCCAGTATATTGGTTTTCCCTGCACCGTTTGGCCCTGTTAACACCACAAGAGGACTATCACACTTGGGAGCAATTTGTGCCCGCTCATAACAGCGAAAGTCTGTTAATGTGAGCTTGGAAACGAAAACATGCTCGCCGCTGTTCGCCTTATCCGTCATGCGTTTGGTCTTTAGGGACAAGATGAACTGCTTTCTGAAAGCAATTCATCATTTTCTCTGCTACCGAACTCAACTTCGCAGTTACACCCGCATCGGCATCAACACATAAAGCGCAGCATCATCGAGAACGTCTTTTACCACAGTTGGCGCAGATGGATCTGCGAGCAACACCTGAACAGTTTCCCCCTCAACTTGAGAGAGGATATCAAGCAAATACCTGCTATTAAAACCGATCTCAAAAGAGTCTGCTGAATAAGAAGCTGCAAGCTCCTCCGTCGCAGTTCCACTATCAGGACTATTTACTGAAAGCGTGAGCGTATCCTCACCCAACGACAGCTTCACTGAGCGCGTCTTATCTGAACTAATTGTTGATACACGATCAACAGATTCTGCGAACACACGACAATCCATCTCCAGCATTTTATCGTTACCCTCAGGAATAACACGGCTGTAGTCTGGGAAGGTTCCATCAATAAGCTTCGATGTGATGACAGCACCAGAAAAACTGAAGCGAATTTTGGTGTCAGACAAAGATACGTCCACAGCACCGTCAATTTCATCAATCAACTTACGCACTTCACCAACTGTTTTACGCGGAATAATAATACCCGGCATACCAACTGCGCCTTCAGGCACATCCTGATCAACTTGTGCAAGGCGGTGACCATCGGTCGCTACTGCACGCAGCGCAGAACCATCTTCAGTATTTGCAACATGGAGATAGATACCATTGAGGTAATAACGCGTTTCTTCCGTAGAAATCGCAAAACGAGCTTTATCGATCAGGCGCTTTAATTCCTCAGCAGCCACTTCAAAGCGGTGTGGAAGGTCGCCCTCGCTCATGACAGGGAAGTCTTCCTTGTCCAAACACGCGAGTGTAAAACGGGAACGCCCAGCCTTCACCACCAAACGATCATTCTCTTCAACGGATAGTTCAACCTCAGAACCATCAGGCAATTTACGCACGATATCAAACAGCGTGTGCGCTGGTACAGTGGTTGACCCTGGCTGCACAACAACAGCTGCTGTATTCTCAACAATTGCAATATCAAGATCTGTTGCCGTCATAGCAACTGAATCGCCGTTTGCTTCAACCATCACATTGGACAAGATCGGAATTGTATTCCGACGCTCTACAACTGACTGTATATGCCCCAAAGTTTTAAGAAGGCTATTCCGTTCGATAGTGACTTTCATGAATGATTTCTTCTTATCTGACTGCGTTTAACCCGAAAAGTATATCTACTGTTGGTCCGTGTCTCAAAGCCCAATACCCCTTACGGAGCAACAACAAACTGATGGCTTTGATCCCCCTCGAATCAACAAGCATTTTTTCAACAGAAACAATAGCGATTTTCGCCATGTAAACCAAAGAAAAAACTCGAAAAAGATAGTTTTTTTTAAGCATCGAATCTGTAGTCGAATCAAAATAGATTCGACCGAGTCGATAAATAGGTGATTTGGAAGACAAATTGAAAAGACAATGCCAGCTACATTAAGCCTCAAGAAGCCGCGTTAACCGGGTAATATCTTCATCAAGCTGGCTGTCATCTCTACGCAAATCTTCAATTTTACGTACAGCGTGCATAACCGTCGTATGATCCCGGCCACCAAAGCGTCTGCCAATCTCAGGTAAGCTTCGCGGAGTCAACTGTTTTGCTAGATACATAGCAACCTGCCTTGGCCGCGCAATATTACGGGCACGGCGCTGCGAAAGCATTTCAGACAAGCGTAAGTTAAAATAATCCGCCACCGCTCGCTGGATTTCATCAATTGTCAGCTTACGGTCATTTGCCCGTATAAGGTCTTGAAGGACATCCCGCGTCATATCCATCGTGATCGGCCGACCCACAAGCGTCGCGTATGCCACTACGCGGTTCAAAGCGCCCTCTAGCTCACGCACATTAGACACAATCCTGCGCGCCAGAAATTCTAGCACCTCAGCAGGCACGGAAACGCCCTGAGCCTGCTCTGCTTTAGACTGCAAGATACCAAGCCGCAACTCATAATCTGTTGGATGAATATCCGCCACTAGGCCCCAGCCAAGGCGGGAGATAATGCGATCTTCAATTCCCTCAAGGTCAGTCGGTGAACGATCCGCTGTAATCACCACTTGGCAACGATTATCCACAAGAGCATTGAAAGTATGGAAAAACTCTTCCTGTGTACTGTCCTTATTCGCAATAAACTGAACATCATCCACCATCAGGAGATCGACAGTCCGGAACTTTTGCTTAAAGGCGTGCGTGTCCTTGAAACGAAGTGCCGCTATAAATTCAAACATGAATTTTTCAGCCGATACGTAAGCTACACGTTTTTGCGGCTGGCTCTTTTTTACTTCCCAAGCAATTGCATGCATCAAATGCG